>JAGTVE010000101.1 GCA_018224485.1 Thioalkalivibrio sp.
CCTGCTCCAGCGTGATGAATTCGTCTGGCTGGTGGGCCTAATCGATGGAACCCGGGCCACAGATCACGCGGGCCAGCCCTGATCTCTGGAACAGGCCGGTCTCGGTGGCGAAGGGCACCCGTGACGCCGTAGTATCCACGCCAGCGAGCCTGCACGCCAGTTCCTGCGCCGGGTTGATATCTTCGTGCGCGCTCGGCGGCGCCTCGACCCGCTGCTCGGTCGCTGCGCAGCATCCCCCCCACGCATTCCATTCCCTGGTCTGCTAATCTCACCTGGCATGCATCGGGGCCGGCCGGGGCGGTGGTCCTGTGGCTTTTGTATCGGCCCGAGGAGAGCGCGGGTTGCGCTTCAACACCCACGCACAGGATTTCAAGGAGACGGATCACTACCATGCTCGAAATCAGGATTCACGGCCGCGGCGGACAGGGGAACGTGGTGGCGGCCTACCTGCTCGCCACGGCCGCCATCGACGGCGGGCGCTACGCGCAGGCCTTCCCGGCATTCGGCGCCGAACGCCGGGGGGCGCCGGTGGCGGCCTTCGTGCGGATCGACGAACAGCCGATCCGGCGCCGCTGCCAGGTACGCGAACCCCTGTTCCTGATCGTTCAGGACCCGGCACTGATGGAGGTTCCCGAGACCCTGAGCGGACTACAGGACACAGGAACGGTACTGGTCGACGGCTCGGAGGCAAATGTGGATGACAGCGGGGAAAACGAGATCATCACGATGCCGGCTACGCGCCTGGCGATGGAACATATCGGCCGGCCGGTCCCCAACACCGCGCTGCTGGCCGGTTTCATCACACTCACCGGACTGATGCCCCTTTCCGGGCTGATCGATGCCCTCGCGGAGCGCTTCAAGGGACCGGTGCTGGAGAAGAACCAGTCGCTGGTCGAGGCGGCCGCAGAGACTGTCGAGGCCGGACGGTGGCAGGAGGTGGCGCATGGCGTTGGCGCTTGAGGGTTCCCAGGCCCTGGCCCGCACGGTGGCCCTGTGCCGCCCGCAGGTCGTGGCGGCCTACCCGATCACTCCCCAGACCCACATCGTCGAGGGAATCGCCAAGCTGGTGGCCGATGGTCAACTCGCCTGCGAGATGGTCAGCGTGGAGAGCGAGCACTCCGCGGCCTCGGTGGCACTGGGCGCTGCCGCGGCCGGCTCCAGGGCGTACACGGCCAGCGCCTCGCAGGGAATCCTGCTGATGGCGGAGGTGCTGTTCGACATCTCGGGACTGCGCATTCCTCTGGTGATGACCTGTGCCAACCGGGCGCTGTCCGGACCCCTGAACATCTGGAACGACCAGCAGGACTCGATGTCCATGCGCGACTCGGGCTGGATCCAGCTGTATTGCGCGACCAACCAGGAGGCGGTGGACACCACCGTGCAGGCCTTCCGCATCGCCGAACGCTGCGAACTCCCGGTGATGGTCTGCGTGGATGGATTCACCCTGACCCACACGCTGGAACCGCTGGAGCTCCCCAGCGCGGAACAGGTCGACGCATTCCTGCCCGCGTACACCTTCCGGCACGGCCTGGATCCGTCCGATCCCCGCAGCCTTGGCACCCTGGTCGGACCCGAACACTTCAGCGAGGTGCGTCACGCGCACCACCAGGCGATGATGAGCGCACAGACGGCGATCGAGCAGGCCGACGCGGACTGGGCGGACGTGGTCGGCCGGCACTGTGGCGGCCTGGTCGAGTCGCGGGGCGACCCCGAGGCACGGCTGGGCATCCTGACTCTGGGATCGGTGCTGGGCACGCTCGAGGACGCGATGGATTCGGACCCCGAACTGCCGCGCGCCCGCTTCATCAAGCTGCGGAGCTTCCGCCCGTTCCCCGCCGACGCACTGCGAAAGGCCTGCGAGGGACTGGACCACCTGATCGTGCTGGAGCGGGCGCTGTCACCCGGAGCCGGCGGCATCGTTGGACCCGAGGTGCAGACGGCGGTGATCGAGATGGCCGAACCACCGCGCGTGCACAATTACGCGGCGGGTCTCGGTGGACGGGATCTGTCCCTCGACCTGTATTCGCGCATCGTGCAGGCGGCGGTCGGCGCGGAACGGCCGCGGGAGTTCGCGATCATCGACGCGGACCCGGAGCTGCTGCCCGAGTCGGACCGCTAGTCCGGCATGTCTCTTTGAGGAATGACCATGAACGAACAGCCCCTGCACCATCTCGATACCCTCCGCGCCCGCCAGCCGCGCTTCCGCGGGCTGGAGTCCGGGCATCGCGCCTGTCAGGGCTGCGGTGAGGCGCTGGCGGCACGACTCACCACCGAGGCGGCCGGCCCGGACGTGGTCGTGGCCAATGCCACCGGCTGCCTGGAGGTCTTCACGACGCCCTGGCCCCAGTCGGCCTGGCGCCTCCCCTGGATTCATTCCGTGTTCGGCAACACCGCCGCGGTCGCGGCGGGCATGGAGGCCGCCCTGAAGCAGCAGGGCCGTGCGACGCAGGTCCTGGCCTTCGCCGGGGACGGCGGCACCTTCGACATCGGCTTCCAGGCGCTGTCCGGCATGATGGAGCGCGGCCACGACGTCCTGTTCGTGTGCTTCGACAACGAGGCCTACATGAACACCGGGGTACAGCGCTCGGGGTCAACGCCGCACGCCGCGATGACCACCACCTCGCCGCCGGGCGAGCTGCGCATGGGCAAGCGGCACATGAAAAAGGACATCCTCTCGATCATCGCCGCCCACCACATCCCCTACGCCGCGACCGCCTCGGTGGCCTATCCCTCCGACCTGCGCAAGAAGGTGCGGCGGGCGATGGATACCGAGGGTGCAAGCTTCCTCCAGATCCACTCACCCTGTCCCCTGGGCTGGGGCCACGAAGGCGCCAAGACGATCGAGGTCGCCCGCCTCGCAGTGCAGACGGGGCTGTTCCCGGTGATCGAGATGGAGCGCGGCGAACTGATCGGGACCCTGCCCATCCGGGAGCCCCGGCCCGTGTCCGACTACCTGAAGCTCCAGAACCGCTTTCGGCACCTGTTCGCCTCCGAATACCGGGCACGCAAGGAGCTCGAGCACCTGCAGGCCATCGCGAACCGCAACATCGAGCGCTTCGAGCTGCGCGGGATCGGATCGGAGGCCTATGACACCGAAGGCGCGGATACCGTGCACCGCGGCGGTGATCGCTGGGCCTGATGCACGCCCGTTGCCTGCCAACCGCAATGCCTCCGCGATCCGTCTTACCGATTGAAGCGAGCCAGACATGATCCAGATTCCACCCGGCGCATTCGCCCGACCCGGAACCTCCCTTGAATTCAAGACCGGCACCTGGCGTGTGGAGCGGCCGGTCCATCAACGCCGTGCGGCGCCCTGTCACTCCGCCTGTCCCGCGGGCGAGGACGCGCAGGCGTATCTCGCCAAGGTGGAACTCGGCGACATGCGCGGCGCCTGGGAGACCGTGGTCGCCGCCAACCCGCTGCCGGCGATCACCGGCCGGGTATGTCATCACCCCTGCGAGTCCGCCTGCAACCGGGCCCAGTACGACGAGTCGATCACGATCCACGGTGTCGAGCGCTTTCTCGGCGATGAGGCCCTGCGCCAGGGCTGGAGCTACCCGGTGCCGATTCCTGGTGCCGAGGCCCCGCGCATGGCGGTGGTCGGCTCGGGACCGGCGGGTCTCGCGGCGGCCTACCACCTGTTGCGCGGCGGCTGCCAGGTCACGCTGATCGAGGCCATGCCCGCCGCCGGGGGCACCGTGCGCACGGCGATTCCCCATTACCGGCTGCCGCCCGATGTGCTGGAACAGGAGCTGGACCACATGCTGGCCCTGCCGGGTCTCGACTTCCGTCTGCGGACCCAGCTCGGACGCGACGTCTCGCTGGAGGAATTGCGCGCTGATCACGAGGCCGTGTTCCTCGGCCCCGGACGTCGCAAGGGCCGCGAGTGGAGTGCCGACTTCGCGGTGCCCGGAAACCTGCGCACCGGGCTGCAACTCCTCGAGGCCTGGGTGGCGGGGGGCACGCTTCCCGAACAGCCGCGGTCGGTGGCCATCGTCGGCGGCGGCAACACGGCCGTGGACCTCGCACGGGTGCTGCGGCGCGAGGGTGTCGAGCAGGTGCACCTGATCAGTCACCAGCGCATCCCGGCGCCCGGCGTGCCCGACGACGATGCGATGCGTGCGACCTACCGCGAGGTCTCGCAGGCGCTGGAGGAAGGCGTGACCATCCACGAACACCGCGGCGTGCGCCGGCTGATCCTGCGCGGCGAGCGCGTGGTGGGAATGGAACTGGTGCACATGAAGAAGCTCGAAGACGCCGGCGGGCGCCTGCGGCGGGTGGCCTTCGAGGGCACCGAGACCGTCCTCCACGTCGATCAGGTGATTCCGGCGATTGGCCAGGATGTCGACGGCACGGGCTTCGAGTCCCTTGTCCGGCGCGGCTACATGGAGGTCGAACCGTGGTGGGGCACCGTGAACGGCCAGTCGGGGATCTTCAGCGGCGGAGACGCGCGCAGCGATCACGGCACGGTGAGCGAGGCGGTGGGGGACGGACGCCGTGCCGCGGCCGCGATGCTGCGCTATCGCGCGGGAAGGCAACTCGAACCCGGGGTCCCGCCGGAACCGATTCCCTATTCCGATCTCAATCTCAGCTATTTCGAGACGGCGCCGGCATCGAAGGAGCCCGTGCTGCCGCCCGAACAGCGTCTTGGACTCGAGGAGATCGAGGGCGGCCTGCAGGCCAACGCCGTGCGGCACGAGGCGCATCGATGCCTGTCCTGCGGAGACTGTCTCGCCTGCGACAACTGCTGGACGCTGTGCCCCGACCAGTCGGTGCTGAAGACGCGCGAGGTGGCCGCCGACGGCAGCCACTACGTCTTCGACTACGATTACTGTAAGGGCTGCGGCATCTGCGCCCACGAGTGTCCGACCGGCTATATCCACATGATCCCGGAGTGACCCGGGACCCGCGATCTCCGGCCGATGTCACTGGTTCCGGAGGCGTCGAGCACGCCCTCCGGCGCGGTTCGGATCATCGATCGGGTGAACCGGGGCTTCGTGCAGATCGCACCCTGAAGCGCGAAGGCGACCCCCCGACGTGAAGACCCCTGCCCCGGGCGACCTGCTACGACGGATGTGGGCGTTCCTGGTCGGCCTGTCGCTGCTCGCCCTCCCGTTTCTGCTGCTGATCCCGCTTGGCCTCCTGTGGCTGTGGCAGGAGGGCTGGCTGCTCTGGTGGCTGATCGGCGCCGCGATCCTCGCACTCGTCGGGTACCTGCCGGCCTGGTGGTGGCGACGGGGCCAGCGTGAGCGCCTCGAGGCCGGCGCTGGCGAGGACCGCCACGCGGACGCCGGGACCGGAACCGAGTGGGCACCGCGGGACCTGGAGGCATGGCGGGAGGTGCGGCAGATCGCGACCGATGTCGATCGGGACATCGTCACCGACCGTGACCGGCTGCTCGGTGCGGCGCGCGAAGCCATCGAACGGGTGGCCCGACACTATCATCCGGAGGAACGCGATCCCATCTGGAGCTTTACCGTTCCCGAACTGCTGATGCTCACCGAGCGGGTCAGCGTGCGGCTGCGCATGGTCGTAACCGATCACGTGCCCGCCGCACACCTGATCGAGGCAGGTCACCTGCTGCGTATCTGGGGGTACAGGCCGATGGCCGCCACCGGTATGCGCGTCTTCCGACACCTGCACAATGCCTGGCGCGTGACCCGCATCACCAATCCGGTGGTAGCCCTGCTCGCAGAGGCCCGGCAGCACCTCATGGGCGCAGCGATGACGGAAGCAGGCGACTGGCTGCGCAGCGAGGGTGCCCGCATCTGGGTGGAAGAGGTCGGCCGGGCGGCAATCGAACTCTACTCCGGGCGCCTGCGCGTCGACATCGAGCGCCTGCACGAACTCGCGGCCACCGAGGGCGCCGGTCAGGGAGTCTCCGAGGTCGGACTGCCCGGCCCGCTGCGCATCCTGGTCGCCGGGGGGGTCAATGCCGGCAAGTCGAGCCTGGTGAACGCATTGCTTGGTGAGCCCGCCGCGGGCGTCGCCGCTACGCGACTCACGGAGAGATCGAGCGGGTACCGCCTCGCGCACGAGACGCTTCCGGAGGGACTGCTGGTCGATACCCCCGGACTGAACTCGACCGCCGACATCGAGCGCCTCGTGGAGCGCGCGTGGCAGAGCGACCTCCTGCTCTGGGTGGTCCCCGCCGACGGCGGAGACCTGACGCTGGACCGCGGCACCCTGAACGCGATCCGGGCGCGCTTCGCGGCTGATCCCCGGCGCAGCCCGATTCCCGTCATGTTGATCGTCAGCCGCATCGACCGCCTCGAGCCGACGGAGGAATGGGACCCTCCCTACCCACTGGATGCGGCCGAAGGCGGAGGCGCCCGGGCCACCGCGATCCGGGCGCGTCTGGCCCGGGTCGCGGATGCACTGAAGGTGGAGCCGGCATACATGGTCGCGGCGCGGCTCGACCCGCCGGAAGAGGCCTGGAACCTCGACCAGGTCTGGGCCTTGCTGGGCACCTGTTATCCCGAGGCCCGCCGCTGCCGGGCCCAGCGGCTGCAGCTCGAGGCCACTGGGGCCGACTGGAAGAAGGTCATGCGCCAGACGGCGGGCGCGGCCCGGCTGCTGAAACGCCGGTTCTGGCGATCCCCTCGCGCGTAGCAGCGGTGTAGGAGCGGCTTCCAGCCGCGATGCCCTGCCGCGCCGACCCCCGTATCGCGACCAGAGGTCGCTCCCACATGCTACGCGCCCCGTAGGAGCGGCTACCAGCCGCGATCCGGCGCTGGGATATCGCGACCAGAGGTCGCTCCCACCCCTTCAAGCGCAGGAGCGGCTTCCAGCCGCGATCGCCAGCCGCGATCCGGCGCCCGATATCGCGGCTGGAAGCCGCTCCTACGAGAAAAATGGCCGAGGGGCTCACTGGTCTTCGCCACGGGCCTCGGAGCAGCGGTCGAGCAGGTAGACGATGGACCGGTAGTGGCGACCGCTGTGCAGCGACAGCCCGATCTCGCAGGTCCGGCTGGTGGAATAACCGGCCGTGCAATCCGC
>JAGTVE010000102.1 GCA_018224485.1 Thioalkalivibrio sp.
CTGCGAACACCGCGCTCATAACGGACCGCGAAAGACTGGGTGGCGAGGGCGGGCTGGAGATCGACGCGTGGCAGATCGCCCTCTCTGCCTACCGCGAGCGCGACAACGTGGCCGGTGATCGACGGGGTGGCACGGAGCAGAAGGACCGCTACCGGGTCAGGACGATCTGGACGCCACCGGAGTCTAGCTCCGGTTGGTGGCGGAGTGGGCCCCGCGTACGGATGGACGTGGAGTTCGGGCAGAACGAGCGGTTGCGGGTGCCGGGCAGTGAAGCGTCCGTAGCGCTCTACCGGCGCCTGCAGCTGGAGTCCGAGTTCGGCACCGGGGCCGGTCGCTGGGGCATTCGGGCCGCCCGGGGCCAGACACCCGGTGCCATCGACGCGGCGCGCGAGGCAGGGATCGATAACGAACAGATCGAGCTGTATCGGGACCAGCGCGACTTCAGGGCCTTCCCGGTGAGGGCGAAGCTCGAGTGGCGTCAGCGCGCGGATCGCTTGACAGGCACCACGCAGGAGCGCTGGCAGGCGAGGCTCGGTTCGCGCACGCTGGCGCTGCACGAGCGCGTTGATGCGGACTTCGACCTACGGTTTCGGCAGCAGGGGCGTTCCGCTACCGGGGTCGGGGAGACGGACCTGCAGCTCGGCGGTCGAATCGCCTGGACCCTGGACCGCCCGATCGCGAACCGCGGGGGGCTTGCCCTTGTCCTCGATGCGGAGTTCCGTGACCAAAGCGCAGCCTCCGGAAGTGAAGACGACGGCTACCGCGTGCTGCTGACGCTTTCCCGCCAGAATCCTCTCTCGGACTGGTGACCGGGCACTGGGCCCCGGGGTTTGCCGCGCCTGCGGCGCGTTCGCGAGCAGGCTCGCTCCTACAGGGGGCAGGGGCGGGCACCGCCCCCTGGGTGATCGTTTTTTCGGCGTTTGTTGATCGCCCAGGGGCTGGCCCCTTCCACCCCGACCGGGGACGCGGATCATTCTCCGTCGCGGACCAGTCGCACCTCGAAGCGCTGACGCTTGTGGCGCCAGTTGCTGAAGCCGTTGGCGAAGTGGACGGTCCAGGCGTAGAAGGCGTCGTAGGCGGCCTCCGAGCTCGACCAGAAGTTGGCCGGCGGGGTGTTGGGGAAGGCCTGCGGATCAATCGCCGGATTGAAGACCCGGAACTCGACGAGGGTCTGCAGCTCTTCCACGGTGGGCAGGCGCCATTCGCCGTTCTCGGGCAGGTCCGAGTCCAGTGAATTGGCCTGCTCCCAGGTATAGCGGTTCGCCAAGCCCGCGCAGTAGCCATCCACCAGCGTCTGTCCGACGCTGCAACGCTCCCAGTACAGGCCCGTGTCGGAGTCGAACACCACCTTGCCCTCGTCCATGATCTGGTAGCGCGAATCCGACGGGTCCGCGGACACGGTCGTTTGGCCCGCCAGCATCAGTACGACACCCGCGATCAGAAACTTCATTACTGCCTCCTCTCCTGTTGTTATGAATGCCGACTAATCAGATCCGAACGGCAGACGACCCTGTCGGCGCACAAGCAATGATGCCGCCCAGGGCAGATGATGAGCATAGCAAAAGCCGCTCCGGGTCGTGGGCCACTAGCTGGTGAGGGAATGCTGGAAGTCCTGCAGCATCTGATCGATCTGCGCGCGAATGCGTGCCTCGTCCTTGATCGCGAAGTCGAGGAAGGTCTGGGCGACCGTGGACAGGACCTTGCGCCGCGGATGCACGATGTTCCACTGCCGCACGATCGGAAACTCCGCGACGTCGAGAAGGCCGACGGGGCCGCAGGTCCCTTCGGAGCTCAGCGTGTGCAGCGACAGCACCGCGATGCCGAGGCCCCCGATCACGGCCTGCTTTATGGCCTCGTTGCTGCCGAGCTCCATGCGGATCTTCGGCTCGATGCCATGGCGGTCGAAGAGCTTCCGCGTCGCCTCACGGATACCGGAGCCGGGTTCACGCATCAGGAAATATTCGCGGGCCAGCCGCTGCAGCGGGATGTTGCGTCGGCCGATCAGCGGGTGATCGCGCCGGGCCATGACCACGAGTGGATTCGGCGCGAAGGGATAGACGGCAACGTCGGTCAATTGGTCAGGAACGTGGCCGATGATGTAGAGATCGTCGTCGTTATTCGCAAGACGTGCCAGCACCCGGTCATAATTGCTGACCTCCAGCGAAAGCTCGACCTCGGGATACCGGCGGGCGAACTGTCCGAGGATGCTCGGCGCCAGGTACTGCGCGGTGGTGATGGCGGCCAGGCGCAGCCGGCCGCGCTTCAGGCCGTGCAACTCGGCAAGCTTCATCTCGAGGTTACTGAGGGACCCCAGGATCTCCCGGCAGGCCCCGTACAGCACGTGACCGACCTCGGTGGGAAAGACCTTGCGCCCGACGTGCTCGAACAGCGGCATGCCGAGCGCGTCGGAGAGCTTCTTGATCTGGATCGAGACCGTGGGCTGGGTCAGGAAGAGCTCCTCAGCGGCCTGCGTGAAACTGCCCAGCCTGACGATTGCCTCGAATACCTGCAGCTGGCGCAGTGTCGCGTGCCGGATCAGGTGGCCCGGCAGTTCCGACTTCAGCATGACCTGGCGTCCGGCCGCCTCCCGGGAACTCATCCGGTCTCCGGTACCGCGGGGATCCGCGGATAGGAGCTCGCCGGAGCGGGCCGATTGACGCTCAATTCTGCAGCTCGATCGGGGCGGTGTACATCAGCAGGCCGTAATTGTTTTCGTAGGCCTCCTTCAGGCGCGCGACGATGCGTGCGCAGAGCTGGGTGCTCCCCACCACCTCGATGCGGATGTTGCCGCCCTGAGTCCAGCGTCCGGCACGGGTGCCGTGCGTTCCACGGCCGCGTCCGTCACCGATCGTATAGCCGTGCGCCCCCAGTTCGGTGATCTCGTCGATCAGGATGTCTTCCAGAACCGCCTCGGTCACGATGACCAGGAGAGTCATTGGCTTCGCGGTCATGATTGTCAGGCTCCGATGGAATGGATGAACTTCGACATCCAGAAATAGATCGGGATGCCCACGAAGATGTTGAACGGGAACGTGATGCCCAGTGACGCGCCGATGGAAAGGGCCGGGTTGGCCTGGGGCACTGCAATGCGCATCGCCGCGGGAGCCGCGATGTAGGACGCGCTGGCGTAGAGGGTCGCCAACAGCATCGTGCCGCCCACCGACAGCCCCAGTACCCAGCCGAGGATCGTGCCCGCCAGCGCGGAAAGTAGCGGCATGATGATCGCGAAGCTCGTCAGAAACAGGCCATAGTCGCGCAGCCCGGCAATCCGCGACGCAGCCACCAGGCCCATCTCGAGCAGGAACAGCGCAAGGATGCCCTTGAAGAGGTCGAAGAACAGGATGTCCAGCGGCTTGATGCCCTCCGAGCCGGCCACGAAGCCGATCACCAAGCCACCGGCGAGCAACAGGATACTCTTGCCGAAGAAGACCTCGTGAAACAGCTTGCCCCAACGGACCGTGCCGACCCCGTAGCGCGCCAGCATCACCCCGATTACCAGCGCGGGCATCTCGAGCAGCACCAGGAAGACGATCATGAAGCCCTCGAAGTCGACCTCTTCCTGCGCGAGAAGGGCCACAGCCACCGAGAAGGTGACGACGCTCACCGATCCGTAATGCGCCGCAATGGATGCGGAGTCGGGCCGGGTCATCCGACCCAGATAGCGCAGCGCCGGGAAGGACACCAGCGGGATCAGGGAACCCAGAAGGAGGATCGCGAGTGATGGCACGATCAGTTCGGCGAGCGGAAACTCAGCCAGCTTCACGCCTCCCTGCAGCCCGATCGCGAGCAGCAGGAAGATCGACAGCGCGTCGTAGATGGATCCCGGAATCTTCAGGTCAGAGCGCACGAGGCCCGCAAAGATCCCAAGCAGAAAAAACAGTACCACTGGTTCGAACTGCATGGCGGATTTCCTCTACAAATGGATCGCTACCAAGGATCCTTCAAATGACATCCGCGCCGGAGTCTGTCGCGGCTCGTGAGTCGGGCGGCGGCATCACTCGGCCCAGCGGCCCAGGTAGGCCTCGATGGCGTCGATCACGGCCTGCGCCTTGATCACCAGTCCCAGGTCGATCATCTCTGAGCCGATGAAGGTGCCGCCGTGATTGGCGGGAACCGGAGCGGGTACGAGCTGATTCTCTTCCTCGCGGAAGAAGACCGCTGCGATCACGCCGGCGAAGATGAACTTGCGTCCGACACTCTGGATGCGCCGGGTCAGGTCCGGCTGATACACGAATACCGGGCTCCCGCTGGATCCGGGATAGACCGCGGCGTCGATCAGAAACTCGGGGCGACCCTCGAAGTCCAGCGCCATCGGGGTGGCCGTGGTCCCGCGGCGCATGATGGGCATCAGGTTCACCTGGTCCCACACGCCGCTGGGATATCCGACGAACAGGATCTCCTCCAGGGCATCGAGGGCGTGCAGCACACTCGCGTCGGGGGCCAGCCGGCTGTCGATCCCGTGGTAGTAGAGCTCGACGCCCTGATCGCGCGCCGCCTGCTCCAACGGGCGTATCGGGATGATCGCCAGGTCGACGTCGGGGTCGGGGTGCGGGAACCAGGCGTGCGGGAAGTCCTCGATATTGATCTGGAAGCGCTGGCCGAGCGCGGGCTTGCCCTGACGCTTCTGGGTAAAGACCAGGCCGCCGCTACGCACGTTCTCGATCAGGTGCCGGTTGGTCACGATGAAGTTGTGCGTCCCGCGCTTGTGCGCGTGGCTGATCACGAAGGCGGTCCCGGAACCCTCGCTTTCGTCCTCGAGCACGGTGTCGACCCGGATGGTGTTGAACAGCAGCTTCTTGCTGATCGTGTTGGTTTCCATGACGCCAGATACGGGAGTCATCAACGGGTCAGTCCGAGGTAGAGCATCGGCAGCTTCTCGGGAAGCCGCTCGACATGATCGAGCACGGTGAAGTGGCTCATCCCGAAGATCCGGGAGACGTATTGATCGGCGAGCGGGTCCAGCGACAGGGCATAGGTGGTGATGCCGTTGCGTGACAGTTCCTCCACCGCGCGCTTGGTGTCCTGGCGCAGGTACTGCGGATCCCGGACGTCGTTGTCCGCCGGTTCGCCGTCGGTGATGACGAAGATAATCTTCTTGTTTTTCGGCTGGTGGTCCAGGTACATGCCCGCGTGGCGAAGTGCCGCGCCCATGCGTGTCGAGTACGCGCCCTTCATTCCGGACAGCCGCGCCTTCACCGCATCGTTGTAGGGTTCCTCGAAGTCCTTGAAGCGGTAATAGTGGACGTCGTGTCGCCCGTCCGAGCAGAACCCGTGCAGTGCGAAGGGGTCGCCGATCCGGTCCAGCGCATCCGAGAGCAGGACAGTGGCGGCACGGGTCAGGTCGAGCACCGTGTAGTCCTGGCCGTGGACCTTGTCGTTTGCGGACTCGGACATGTCCAGCAGTACCAGCACTGCGAGGTCCCGCACGTTGCGCTTGTAGCGCATCATGATGCGCGTGTCGGGCTGCTGGCCGGTGCGGATGTCCACCATTGCGCGGACCGCCGCGTTGATGTCGAGCTCGTCGCCGTCTTCCTGGCGACGCAGGCGCTGCATGCCCTGCGGGATCATGGATTCAATGAGGAACTTGATCCGCGAGATCACCGGTTTGTGTTCCTCGGTGATCGCCTCGATGCGCTCGAGATCGCCGGGCTGAGGCCGGCGTTCGAGCACCGTCACCCAGCTCGGCCGCTCGAGCTGAATCTGGTAGTCCCATTCATGGTAGTGGAACGGGTCCGAGACCGGGGGCTTGCCCTCGAGCTCGTTGATGGTCACGCCTTCCTGATCGAGGTAGAACTCGGTCGGCAACACCCAGACCTCCTGGGCATCGTCGCCGGCAAATTCGTAGTCGAGCGTATTCACCATCTCCATCAGGCTGACCGTCTTGCGCACCTGCTTGGGCGCCCAGGTCGCCTCCAGGGCGGCCTCGACGTCGTACTCCTCGGATTCCCAGACGGTCCGGTTGTCGTCCCGATAGATCGCCCGCAGCCCGTCGGTGCGGAAATTGAACTCCGGCAGCGGCAGCTTCGCAAGGCTGTGGGACAACTCCACACCGATGTTCCAGCTGATCCGGTTGCTGGAGAGATCCTCTTCCGCCCGAAACAGGGCCACGCCCTGCTGTACCCACGGGTGCGGGTCGTCGGACTCCGGATCGAGCAGGGCTACGGCCAGTCGGTTCAGCAGGTCGCCCACCGTCTGCGGATCGCCCTTTTCAAGGGGCGGATGCAGCCTCAGCCACGCCCCGCGCATTCCCGGAAACTGGCGGCAGGCCAGCTCCTCCACCCGTGCATCCTCGATCGCCTCGATGATCGCCATCTGCGTGTTGTCCAGCGACTCCATCGACAGCGGTTTACGGGTGAAGACCAGGTGCGCGGCACAGTGGTTGGCGGCGGCGCGGTAGATCTCCACGCCCGAGACCACGGCCTCCTCAGGCGTGTCGTCGCCGTAGGGACGGTAGTCGTCGAAGGCATCGGCGATGTGGATCACGTAGTGCTCGATGTAGGGCTTCAGGCCCTCGCGGCTCTCGAAGTCGCCCGCAGTGGGCCGGAGAAAGAAATCGCGCCCCCACATCGCGCGCAGGTAGATGTTCAGACGCCGCTGGATATCGACGAAGAGCGTGCCCTTGCGCTCGGTCTGCAATACCGAGTGAGAGTCCGGGCTCTCCAGCGAGAAGTAGCGGACCTGACCCTCGAAGTCCGTCTTGTAGGCCTGCGCTCCCCAGTTCACCCAGCGCCGCAGCCCGCCCAGCGTGAGCTGCGTCAGCAGCTGGTCGAGGTTCTCCAGCATCGGCCGCAGCCCGCGCGGTGCCTGGCCCAGCATCACCTCCAGTACCTTCAGGTAATGGCGGAAGAGCTCCGGGTCCCCGAGGCGCTCGGCGGCGAGCGGCGAGGTGCCCACCACCAGCGTGAGGACCTGCCCGGAGGTCTTCGACGCCATGCTGAGGAGGAAACTGACCAGGTCCGGGAGGTTGTCCTCGCCGATTGCCCGCGCCATCTCCGGCATCTCCTGGAGAAAGGTGACCACGAGCTCCTTGCCGCGTCCCAGCTGATGCAGGGCGACGGCTCCCTTCAGGTAGTTGTCCAGTCCCCGCGACGAAAAGACGCGCGCAGCCTCATTCCAGGCGCCCCGCAGCACGTCCTGGGCATCGTGGGGGAGATCCTCCAGGATCTCCGCATAGTCTTCGAGATGGATAGCCATGGCAGGGGAGGGCCCACCGCCCGCGGGCGGTGGGCCGCGTCCTTAGAAGTAGGTGGTCACGGCCGAATCCAGCGCGTCGCGCATGTCCGGGTCGTCCGTGATCGGCCGTACCAGCGTGACCCGGCAGGCGGCCAGCGGCGCTACGCCGTTCGCGATCAGTGAACCGGCGTAAATCAGCATCCGCGTGGACAGGCCCTCGTCCAGGCCGTGTCCCTTGAGATTGCGCGCGCGCTCGCCAATGTGCACCAGGTTCTTCGCCGTCTCGATGTCCACCCCGGTTTCGTGCGCGACGATCTCCGCCTCCACGTCGTGTTCCGGATAGTTGAAGTCGAGGGCGCCGAAGCGCTGCTTGGTGGACTGCTTGAGGTCCTTCATCAGCGACTGGTAGCCGGGGTTGTAGGAGATCACGATCTGGAAGTCCGGGTGGGCCTCGATCACCTCTCCCTTCTTCTCCAGCGGGAGCACCCTGCGCGCATCGGTCAGCGGATGGATCACGACCGTGGTGTCCTGGCGCGCCTCGACGACCTCGTCAAGGTAGCAGATCGCGCCGTGGCGCGCGGCCACCGCGAGGGGTCCGTCCTGCCATCGGGTGCCGCTGGCGTCGAGCAGGAAGCGCCCGACCAGGTCGGAGGCGGTCATGTCCTCGTTGCAGGCGACCGTGATCAGCGGTTTGCCCAGCCGCCAGGCCATGTACTCGACGAAACGGGTCTTGCCGCAACCGGTCGGTCCCTTGAGCATCATGGGCATGCGCACGGAATAGGCGGCCTCGTAGAGCTCCACCTCGTCCGTCACCGGACGGTAGTAGGGCTCCTCCCGCACCATGTGGGGGAGCAGCAGATCGGCGGGCGGCGGGCCGTCGGCCGCCGGGCGGGTCGCGGCCGGCCGGGAAACCGCCGGCCGCGCGGCGCCCGGGGAGTAGGACTTGCGGCGGGGTGCGTAGGTTCGCGTGAAGGGGTCGCGGGACATATTGGTCACCTGCTCCTCGGTTGCATTCAGTCCGGCCAGACGCGGTCGGGGAAGAGCGCGGTTCCGCTCTCCGGGACCTCGTTTGCGGACGAGGGCTTGCTGCGCTTGGCGGTCGTGGGCCCCGGTTTCCGGGGGGCGGCCGCGGTCGCGCGCGTGCCGGACCGCGGCTTCGCGGCAGGCTTGCCGCTGCTCTGGGCCGGCTTCTTGGGTTCCGCGCCGGACTGCTCTTCTCGCTTCGCCGACTCCGCTTCGGCCTTGGGATCCTGCCCGGCCTTGGCCTGGCGGACGCTTGCGGACAACTTTTCTTTCGTGGTCGTCATAATCCGATCACCTCGTCGATCACGGCTTCGATTTCGGACGTCGCCGGTGTTCCGCGACGGCCCAGCTGGTAGACGGAAACCCCGTCCAGTGCGGCACCTCTGTAGATCGCACGACGGCGGATTGCGGCCTGTAACACCGGTACGTCGAACTCCTCCAGCGCGTCGCGCATGGATGCAGATAGCGCGCTGCGCGGCTCCATCTGGTTGAGCACCAGGAAGGCCTTCAGCTTGCGATTGACCTTGCGTGCCTCCTCGATCTCGACCGGCAGGCGCAGACTGGCCCACAGGTCCACCGGTGATGGCAGAATCGGGATCAATGCCACGTCGCAGGCACGGAGCGCCTGCAGAGAGGCGTGGCTCTCGAGCGATGGCGGGCAGTCCAGCACGGTGTAGCGGTACGCGCGAAAACCCTTCTGCAGCGTCCCCGCGTCCCAGTCCCCGAACATCTGCTTCACGGTGGCGGGGAAGGGCGCGTTGCCGAGGCTCGCCCACTGCCGGGCCGAGCCCTGCGGATCGAGGTCGATGATCACGGTGTCGCCCCGTCGGGCCAGGCCGGCAGCCAGATTCATCGCGAGCGTGGTCTTGCCCGCGCCGCCCTTCTGGTTGACCACTGCGGTGACGTGCGTCGCCATGTCAGCTCACCACGGGCCCCGGGAGCGCATTGATGCGCGCCGCGAGTGCGTGTTCTTCCGGTCCGAGTTCGCCACCGTCGGACGCCTCCAGCGTGATGTTCGCATAGGTGGTGCCGAAATTGATGTTCTGCGGGTGCATGCCAACCTCCTCGGACAGTTCGGCCAGCCTGTCGAGAAACAGGCGCGTCTCCCGGTAGCCGCCGAATTCGAAGCGGCGGAACAGCGCCGGCGGGCGGCCGCGCAATTCCCAGCCCTCTGGCGGTTCCATCATGTCTTGCCCGGCGCGTTCTGCATGCCGTCGATCTCCTGTACGTGGGCCAGTTCCTCCTCGAGGATGTCGCGCAGCAGTGCGGCTCCCTCCACATCGCGCATGCGCTCGGCGTGGGCGAGGGCATCGCGGTACAGGCGCACCGCATCGGCCTCGAGAACACGATCTGCCGCGAGCAGGTCCTCGACGCTTCGCCCGAGGCGGGACGGCTTCAGGTTGCCTGCAGACGGCGCTACGCCGAGCAGGATCAGTCGCTCCATCAGGCGTTCGGCGTGTGCCAGTTCCTCCACCGCCTCCGCACGCAGATGCTCGGCCAGCGACTCGTCGCCCCACAGGCGTGCGAGCGCGCTCTGGGCGAGATACTGCTGAACCGCGCCCATCTCGTGCGTGAGTGCACGGGCCAACCAGCCGATGGCCCGGGGATCCACACTCATCGACTGGCTCTCTAGCTGCGGGTCGAGGTCAATTCGGCGTCACGGCCACCGCCCTCGGCATCCGGCGCGGTCGGCAGGATGCCTTCCACCTCGCTGTGCACGCGGGCGATGATGTGCGCGGCCACCAGGCCGTCACCGACGCGCTCGCAGGCATCGGCGCCGGCGCGCACGGCCGCGTTCACCGCGCCGGTCTCGCCGCGCACCAGCACGGTGACGTAGCCGCCGCCGACGAACTGGCGGCCGATCAGTCGGACCTCGGCAGCCTTGGTCATCGCGTCCGCCGCTTCGATCGCGGGAACCAAACCACGGGTTTCGATCATGCCCAGGGCAATACCCATACGTTCAGCCATTTCACTACTCCTTTGAAGAGACACAGTTTGAATACAAGTTGTACTGCCCAAATCAACGGCCGGGGACCCGATTTCCAGCACCTGCTCCTTCCGTCCCGTTGTTGCCTGCCTGGCTCAGCGCAACCGCGCCGAGCTCATTCTTCCCAGTGGTCGATGATTCCGCAGATCGTCAAATCCGTAGCGACCTTCGGATCCGGCATCGCCCAGCGCGCGGCACTGCCGCTGGTAGTGAACACCCATTTCCCCGGTGGCACGCCCACGGGGTCCGTGGCCACGAACAGCGCGCCGCCCTGATTCTTCAGCACCCGCAGCGAGGTCTGTTTCAGGCCCGGTACGCGGCGCGTGCAGACCAGCTCGTCCTCGACGCGCATGATCTCCATCAGTCGCCATCCCCCTGCCAGTGGTCGATGATGCCGACGATGGTCAGATCGGACGGAAACTCCTTGCTGCCGGCAGCGTCGCGGGCGGCCGAGGAGCCGACACAGATCACCCAGTCCCCGGGGATGCAGCCCACTGCGTCGACCGCGACGCTGCGCGTGCCGCCGATCTTCTCCTGCACCACCAGCAGCGGCCGGTGGCCCATGCTGTCGATGCGGTTGGTCGAGACCAGCGTCTTTTCAATCCGCATGATCTTCATCGTGCGATCTCGCTGGATCGGCCGATACCGGCATCGCGTGCACTGCCTTCGACAGGCCCGTCGCCCGCCTGCCGGACGAATCCGCGGTAACCGGACTTCGGACAGCTGGAGGCGGGCCCCCAGTACGAAGGGCCCGATGCCCGAAGTAAGGGGCGGGGACAGGGAACCATCCCCACGGTCCGCGACCGGTTCCCGCCTTTCAGGGTGCGTCGTGTCTCCATGATCGCTCGTCTAATGCTCAAGGATTTCAGGTTCGTCTTCCACGAAGGTGCAGCGCTCGCTGCCATGGATGTCGCTGATCGCCATCTGGCAGAACAGCCGGTGGTTCCTGTGCAGTTCGGGATAGCGGGCCTGCACCGCGTCCTGGACCCGCATGCAGCGGGTGATCGCGCGCTCGCGCGCGCCGGGGACGCGGGACGAGTAGTGAAAGTGGATCAGCACCGGCACGCCAAGCCCGTGGCGCAGGTTGAGGCCGGTGAAGATGCGGATCCCGACGTCCATGTCGTTGGCCCCTTCCTCGACCGTGTCGAGGTGGGCAAAATAGAACTTGTTGCGCAGCTGTAGTTCGCTCATCGCCTCGCCGACGCAGATGAAGCGCTCGTTGTGGCCGATCACCCGGTAGCGTCCCTCGTGATGCTGGATCACGTACTCGATCTGCGAGAGGTTGGCCTCGAGCAGGTGCAGGATCAGGCACCGGATACCCGCGGGCGTCTGACCGGCACCGCGGGCCCAGCCCTCGGCGTGCTCCGCCTGCGTGATCGCGGTGTTGATGTGGGCGCGGGCCTGCTCGGCGGTCATGCCGATGGTGTCGTGGTAGATCTGGAAGCTCTCCACGTAGCGGTGCGGGCTGATGTCGCCCTTCGCGTCGGGCAGGTGGACACGGATCGCGTCGATGTCGGTATCGACGCCGATCAGCAGGATGTCGGGCGCGGCACCGAGCCCGAAGGTGTTGTCGATGGCCGCACGCAGTTCGTTCAGGCGCGCGAGCGCGCTCTCTACCGCGACCCGGTCGTTGCTGCCATGGGCCGCGCAGCCCTCGTGGTTCGGGTTCGAGGTGCTGTAGTGGTAGACGGCGACCTTCAGGTAATTCGCTTCCTCGCCGCCAGGGATGCCGCCCGACAGGCGGTGGAGTTCGCGTTGCGTCCAGTCGAGGATGTCGTCCTCGATGTCGAACATCGCGCCGGCGTAGGCCTTCACGGCCACCGCGTCGTTCGGCGCCAGCCGGAAGATGAATGGCACCAGGCCCTGGAGGCGGCCATCCGCGCACGGGCTGATGTCGAGGGTGTGATAGCCACAGGACTGGATGAAGTCGGCGTCGAGCAGGGAGCGCTCCTGGAGCGGTCTTTGATCGACCGGCGCGCGTTCGACGCAAATCCTGATGGCCTGGAAGGTGCACCACGCGTGCAGCGCGCGCAGGTCGAGCCCGGCGATCCAGGAATCCTCGAGCAGTTCCACCGGCAGCTCGTACCCGAGCCGCTCGACCGAGATGCGCTGTGCCTCCTCCACGAAATTCATCGTGTGCTGGCAGTCCGACAGGGTCCTGAGCGTGTCGATGATGGCGGTGAAACCGCTGCGCACGTTCGCTTCGTAGTCGTACAGGAGCCCGTTCAGCTCGCGATCCGCCAGCGCATGTTCGCACGCCTGTTCCGCGACGACCACGCAGGCGGGATTCGGTGGCCGGGGTGCCGCCTGTTCGGGCAGCACCCCCGCCTTCCGCATCGCAGCCAGTCGTTTACGCGTGTTCACCAGTCGGTCCTTACCCGCGGGCGCCGCCGGACAGCGTCACCAGCGCGCCCGTGCCAGTGTTCCCCGAGGAGCCCGTAATGCGGCTCTCCGGCGCCTCGGGGTGCTCGGCCTCGCGGAAGCGGCGCGCATTGACGCCCTCGCCGCGGGGTTGGCCCCGCTGGGAGACATTGCGCCCCAGGCTGGAAGCACCCTCGGTGCCGGTCACCCGGCTGGCCGCATCCCAGGCGTCGCCGGTGATCCGCGTGCCGGCCTGGCTGCCTTCGCCGGTCAGCCGGCGCGCGGCCGTGATCACCTCTTCCTGTTCCTGCTGCAGCGTGCCTGCATCGCGGTGCCGGAACTCCGGGGTGCCGGTGATCAGGCCGTTGGCCTTGTTCACCGGTCCGGTGATGCGTTCATTGGTGTAGCCCGTACCGGTGACCTCCTCGAACTGGCGTTCCTGTGCCGTGCGTGCCGGCGAGTGGATGCTGAAATCCGCGGGTGCCGGCGGTCGGGGTGGCTCTTCCCAGCTCCTTGCACGCTGGAGGAAACGCCCGCTCGTCGGGCAGTGCGGCATCACGTTGTCCACCCCGATATAGGGCGTGCCGCTGACCGGCTCGCAGGCGCCGCGTTCGTCGCCCGTCATCACGGAACCGCCGGCCCCCGGACGGTCGCCGGTCACGGCCTGGGCCGGGATCAGTGCATCCGTCGGGATGAGGGTTTCCTGTTCCGAGACTGCGGGTTCCGGGCAGAAGCCGCCGTACTGGGTGCGGCCGATGTAGGGCGTGCCACTGATGGGTGCGCAACCGCCGGGCTCGTCACCGGTCATCCGCAGACCGCGCCCGATGGGGCTGCCGGTGATGGACTGGCCGCGCCAGGTCTGGTCAACCGCGACCTTATCGACCGCGGAAACGGGGGTGCTGGTGGCGCACACAGCCTGAAGCTGGTCGGCGCTCACGTAATCGGTTCCGGTGATGGGCTTGCACCCCCCCTTGTCATCACCGGACATTTTTGGGTTGCGGACGACCTCCGTGCCGGTGACCTGGCCGCCGGAGAGCGTCTTCATGTCGCCCACCTTACGGGGACCCCCGACGCTGCACAGATCTCCGAAATCGGAAGCCGTGTAGTACTGGCTTCCGGTGATGTCGCGGCACGAGCCCGGCTCGTCGCCGGTGACCCGGCTGGAGCGGCCGACCTCGGTTCCCGATACGGGCTGGTCACCGCGCGAGAGCATCACGCTGACCTTGCGCGGGGTGTCGGGCGGGGTGGTGCTGCAGATGTCCTTGAACTGCTCGGCGGAGAGGTACTCGGTGCCGGTGATGCCCCGGCAGACCCCCGGTTCGTCCCCAGTGACGCGGTTGCTGTGACCTACGCTCGTTCCGGTGACGCTCCCGCCCCCGGTGGTGTGGGTCAGGGCCACCTTGTCCGGCGCGGTGTCGGCGGCAGGCTGGCTGTAGCCGGTGCCGGTGACGGCGCGATCCGACCCTGGCTCGTCGCCGGTGACGCGCGGTGAGCGTCCCACCAGTGTCCCGGTCACGGAGTGTCCCTTGGTGGTCTCAGACTGGCCGACCTTCTGCGGAGAGGGCTGGGGACGCGTCTCGCAGAATTCCTCGTAGCGCTCAACGGCCAGATACTCGGTGCCGGTGATGCCCCGGCAGGCGCCGGTCTCGTCACCCGTCACGCGGCGGGAACGACCGACCTCCGTGCCCGTTACCTTGTGCTCGCGGGCGGTGCTGCTGACACCCACCTTCGTGGGGCCGGTGTCGGGGCGGGTCGGACACTGCTGGTCATACAGCTCGGCGCCGATGTACTCGGTGCCGGTGACGCCGCGGCAGGCGCCGGCCTCCACACCGGTCAGCTTCTTCGTGCCCTCGACCATGGTGCCGGAGACCGACTGGCCGGACAGCGTATGCCCCTCATCCACCTTCGGCGGCGCCGGGATGTCGAGCCGTGCCCGCCGCCGGCCGCTGGGACGGGACTCCTTGCTGTCGCGCGTGCTGCCGGCCTTGCCGGCCAGCGCCCGCACCTTGCGTCGCTGCATCGCGATCTGGCGGCCGCTGGAGCGCTCCCCGGCGAGGGCGCTCTGCCAGTCCTGGTCCGGCATCACCGCAGCGGCGCGGGCCAGATGCGTTGCGCGCACGAGGCCGGCCTTGCCCTTGCGGGACAGGGCCTCACGGCGGGCCCGGGCGATCGCGCGGCCCTTCGGCAGGTTGGCGCCAGATGGACGGGGCACGGACGCCTCTGGCCGGCGGCCTGGCGAGTCGGATTCGCGTCGCTCGGCGGCCGGACGGCTACCGGCCTCCTGACAGTCGCAGGGCTCATCCTTGCAGCCACCGTCGCCCGCCTGGCGGGTCGCGGCCTCCTCGCTTGCCTGTCGTGTGGAGGCCGAGGTCTGCTGTGCGGCATCCGGCGGGTTCGGACGCATCCGCCCGCTCGGACGGCTCGATGCGGGTTGACTGGTGGCCGCCTTGCCGTGGCGGCTCATCGCCTCGCGGCGCGCCTGCGCCCGCAGTCGCCCGTTGGAGGCACCCGCGTGGACGTCCGCTTCGACCTTTGTCGTCGTTTCGGCGGCCGGACTGGATGCGGTCCTGGGGGCCGCTGCGGAGGGCGCTCGACGCGACGACGACCCTTGCGTGGCCGCCGCCTTCTTCACGAATGCGGACTTGCCATGCAAAGCCATCGCCTTGCGGCGCTTCAGGGCCAGATCGCGCCCCGAGAGGGTGGCGCTGGCCTTGCTGTCTTCGGCTTGTGGCATCACGTACCTCGAACGGTTGGGGTCTGCCGGGCGGGCCGGGCGGTCAGGCCGCGGCCACGACAGGCAACTGGCCGGCGGATGATCCGCAGGCGGCCAGAGTGGGGCGGCCGGATCGGTGCCCCGTCGGATCAGCGGTACACCACGAACGCCAGGCCCTGGCTCTGGGCATAGTTGTCATACGCGAGGAAGCGCACGAGGTGGTCCGGGAATTCGCGATGGCAGGCATCGAGTTCCTCCAGCACCACATCGACGGACTGTTCGCCGAAGAGCGGGAGCTTCCACATGTACCAGAAGTTGCTCATCGAGTTCTCCTTCTCGGAGTGTTCCACCGCCGGGTTCCAGCCCTGGCTGATGCAGTAGCTGATCTGCTGACGGATCTGCTCGGCGGTCATCGGGGGCAGATAGGAGAAGGTCTCGTACTTGGTCGACGACTTGTAGACTTCAACGGCCATATCGGTCTTCCTCTGATAATCGGTTTCAACCCGGTCGGGACCGCGCATGGCACGGGTGGCGCCTGGCGGATCCCGGCCCCGCGGATCATTACTTGTTGGTGACGTCCAGCTTGTCGACGGTGTCGAACTCGAACTTGATCTCCTTCCACGTCTCCATGGCGATCTTCAGTTCCGGACTGTGCTTGGCGGCGCCGGTGAGGATCTCCTTGCCCTCGCGCTCGACGTCGCGGCCCTCGTTGCGCGCCTGCACACAGGCCTCCAGCGCCACGCGGTTGGCAGCCGCGCCCGCCGCGTTGCCCCAGGGGTGGCCGAGGGTGCCGCCACCGAACTGCAGCACGGCGTCGTCGCCGAAGATCGCGACCAGCGCCGGCATGTGCCAGACGTGGATGCCACCGGAGGCGACCGCGAAGGCGCCGGGCATCGAGCCCCAGTCCTGGTCGAAGAACAGCCCGCGCGAACGGTCTTCCGGCACGAAGGATTCGCGGAGCAGGTCGATCCAGCCCAGCGTGGACGCGCGATCGCCCTCGAGCTTCCCGACAACGGTGCCGGTGTGCAGGTGGTCGCCACCGGACAGGCGCAGGATCTTGGTCAGCACCCGGAAGTGAATGCCGTGATGCGGGTTACGGTCGATCACCGCGTGCATCGCGCGGTGGATGTGCAGCAGCATGCCGTTGTCACGGCACCAGTTGGCCAGACCGGTGTTCGCGCAGAAACCGCCGGTGATGTAGTCGTGCATGATGATCGGCGCGCCGATCTCCTTGGCGTATTCGGCACGCTTGAACATCTCGTCCGGGGTGGGGGCGGTCACGTTCAGGTAGTGACCCTTGCGCTCGCCGGTCTCGGCCTCGGATTTCAGGATGGCCTCCATCACGAAGTCGAAGCGCTGACGCCAGCGCATGAACGGCTGGCTGTTGATGTTCTCGTCGTCCTTGGTGAAGTCGAGACCACCGCGCAGGCATTCGTATACGGCACGGCCGTAGTTCTTCCCGGACAGGCCCAGCTTGGGCTTGATGGTGCAGCCGAGGAGCGCGCGGCCGTACTTGTTCATGGTGTCGCGCTCGACCTGGATCCCCATCGGCGGGCCGCCACAGGTCTTCACGTAGGCGATCGGGAAGCGCACGTCCTCGAGGCGCAGCGCGCGCACTGCCTTGAATCCGAATACGTTGCCCACCAGCGAGGTGAACACGTTCACCACCGAGCCTTCCTCGAACAGGTCGATCGGGTAGGCCACGAAGGCGTAGTAGCAGGAGTCGTCCCCGGGCACGTCCTCGATGCGATAGGCGCGGCCCTTGTAGTAATCCATGTCCGTCAGCAGGTCGGTCCAGACCGTGGTCCAGGTGCCGGTGGAGGACTCGGCGGCTACCGCGGCCGCGGCCTCTTCGCGATCGACCCCGGGCTGCGGGGTGATCTTGAATACTGCCAGGAGGTCGGTTTCCAGCGGAACATAATCCGGCATCCAATAGGTTTCGCGGTAGTCCTTCACACCCGCGTCGTATTTCTTGACGGCCATTGGTTGTCTCCTGCGCGTTGTGGAAATCGGATGGTGATGGGATCGGTCGGTCAGGGTAGAAAGACCGATAGCCGATAACAAATAGATAAATTAGATGGTATAGATTGTTTTTGATCTATGCATGGCGAAGGGATGCCGATAATCCCTGTGGGCGGCGAGGTCGAATCCGAGCGACTCGCGTGATTATCACGCATTTCGGTTGTGGTTGGAATGCCTGTGCCTCGTGCAATGCACATTCGGCAGGCAATCCGGTGCACTGGAACCGTGCGCGAGTCGCGGGCCGAATGCACTCGGCTTCCCCGTTCGGCACTTCCGCCGGCCCCGATTGGTCAGAAGTAGTCTTGGGCCTTGCGGAGGCGGTCCGACAACAGGCGGTCGAAGGATCAGGCGATGAATCGCGTTCGAACCCATTATCAGAACCTGCAGGTCCAGGAAGACGCCAGCCCGGAGGTGATTCGGGGTGCGTGGACGGAGCTGGCGCGCAAGTGGGATCCCGATCGCAATCCCCGGGGCCGGGAGCATGCCGAGCAGGTCAGGAGGGTCGTCGATCGCTCCTATTACATCCTGTCGGACCCCGAGCTCCGGCGCGAACACGATGCCTGGATACAAATGCAGCGCGCGGCGGCGGAGGCCTCCGACCCGGAGCCGGTGGAAGGACGGTTCCCGCCACCAGGCGCCCCTGCTGCGAGCGCTCCCCGTTCTCGCAGAACCGCCGCGGGACTGACGTTGATCACCATGGCCTGGATTAGCGCCTTCGCGCTGATGTGGTGGCTGTTCGACGATTATCTCGACCGGCGCGAGTTTCCCAACCGTAACCTGGTGGTCGAGCATGGCTCGATGGAGGAACTGGTGCTGCGCCGGAACCACGTCGGTCACTATCTGGCGCCGGGCACGATCAATGGCGAGCCGGTGGTGTTCCTGCTGGATACGGGGGCGACTCAGGTTTCGGTGCCGGCGCACCTCGCCGGGGAGCTGGGCCTGCACGCGGGTCCCCGGGGTCGCGCGATGACCGCCAACGGGGCCGTCGACATCTGGCAGACGCGCATCGATGAACTCGCGCTGGGGCCCTTCGCGCTGGGGAACGTGCGGGGGCACATCAATCCGGGCATGACCGACGACGAGGTCCTTTTGGGGATGAGCGTGCTCCGGCACCTGGAGTTTGCGCAGCGTGGCGGGCAGCTGATCCTCAACATGCCCCGGTGAGCCAGATCTCTGGCGAACGGCAGTCGGGCTGCGCCCTTGGGGAAATGCCGATTTATCCGTCATCGCGAGGAGCGAAGCGACGTGGCGAGCCATAGGGCATTGATTCGGTGAGCGCAAACTGGAATGCCGCGCTTCGCTCGCAATGACAGATCGATTAATCAGCGTCTCCTTGGGAAGGGCGCACGCCGGCCGGGTCGCGCTGAATCGATGATTAGCGTATCTTAATATTCAGATAGAGCCCGGCTGATTCGGTCGGGGCCGCGTGCCGCCTCCAGGGCTGGAGCGTGCGCAGCCGACCGGTGGAGGAGGCCCTGATGCCCAAGGTGACGCTGGAGCAGTGGCGAATGCTCAAGGCCGTGGTCGATGGCGGCGGATTTGCGAAGGCGGCCGAAAACGTCCACAAGAGTGCGTCGAGCATCAATCACGCGGTGCAGAAGCTGCAACAGCAACTGGGCGTTCCCCTGCTCGAAGTCCGGGGACGCAGGACCGAGTTGACCCCTGCCGGCGAGGCGCTGCTGCGGCGGGCCGAGCGGTTGCTGAAAGAGGCCTGTTCCGTCGAGGAACTGGCCGAGGTGCTCGCTTCCGGTATACAGACCGAACTCTCGCTCGCGGTCGACCAGCTCATTCCGCCGGCCGTGGTCATCAATGTCCTGCATGAATTCTCCGGCCGCTTCCCGTCGACACGGGTGCAGCTGCACGAAACGGTGCTGGAGGGTGGACCGTCGCTGCTGCAATCGGGCGAGGCAGACCTGCTGATCGGATCAGATATCCCCCCGGGCTTTCTGGCGGAGCCGCTGGGACAGGTGCGGATGATCTGCGTCGCGCACCCGCTCCACCCGCTGGCGCTGCGTCCGGGTCTGCGGCTGTCGATACGCAATCTGCGACACAGCC
>JAGTVE010000103.1 GCA_018224485.1 Thioalkalivibrio sp.
CCCCGTCATCTCTCGCAGCATACCGGTGGCTTTGTGATTGCCGCCGGGCGGCTGGACGAACTCGTGCCGATCGAGAACGCGGCAATGGCGGAGCGCACCGTGATCCAGTGGGACAAGGACGACCTCGACGCACTGGGGCTGCTGAAGATCGACATCCTCGCGCTGGGAATGCTCTCCTGCCTGCGCCGCTGCCTGGAACTGCTGGGCCGACAGCGCGGACGGAACTGGGGTCTGGCCGACGTGCCGGCCGAGGACCCGGCGGTCTACGCGATGCTGCAGCGGGCGGACACCGTCGGCGTGTTCCAGATCGAGTCGCGCGCGCAGATGAGCATGCTGCCGCGCCTGAAGCCCGCGACCTTCTACGACCTGGTGGTCGAGATCGCGATCGTGCGGCCCGGGCCGATCCAGGGCCAGATGGTGCATCCCTACCTGCGCCGACGGCAGGGACAGGAGCCGGTGACCTACCCGAGCCCGGAGGTGCGACAGGTGCTGGAGCGCACACTGGGGGTGCCCATCTTCCAGGAGCAGGTGATCGAACTGGCAATGGTCGCCGCCGGATTCAGCGCCGGCGAGGCGGACGGCCTGCGCCGCGCAATCGGCGCCTGGCGCCGCACCGGCAATCTCGCGCAATACCGCGAACGGCTGCTGACTGGCATGCGCAGTCGCGGCTACCCAGGAGCCTTCGCAGAACAGATCTATCAGCAGATCCTGGGCTTCGGGGAGTACGGCTTCCCCGAGTCGCACTCCGCGAGCTTCGCGCTGATCAGTTACGTGTCGGCGTGGTTCAAGTGCCGGGAGCCGGCGATCTTCGCCTGCGCGCTGCTGAACAGCCAGCCGATGGGATTCTACGCACCGGCGCAGATCGTCGCGGACGCACGCCGCCACGGGGTCGAGGTGCGGCCGGTGGACGTGACCGCGAGCGGGCGGGACTGTGCGGTCGAACCCGTTGCCGTCGCGGCGCCGCGACCGGGGCGCAGCAACGGCCCGGGGGCCGCAACGCACGCTGGTCAGGAAGCACTGGCGCTGCGGCTGGGTCTGTCCATGGTGCAGGGCCTGCACGCGGCCAGTGCCGAACGGATTGTCGCGGCACGGACGGAGGCCCCGTTCCGTGACGTCGCCGATCTCGTGGCGCGCGCGGCACTGGACCGCGGCCAGGCCGAGCGGCTGGCGCGCGCCGGGGCGTTGGTGCGGCTCGCCGGGCACCGCCACCGGGCTCGCTGGGCCACGCAGGCGGTGGAACCGTCACTGCCGCTGTTTCCTCTGCCCGCGGAACGCCGGGAGACGACGCTGCCGCTGCTGCCCACTCCAACCACCGCCGCCGATCTGATCCAGGACTACGCGGCGACAGGGCTCACGCTGGGACCGCACCCGCTGGCCCTGCTGCGCAGCCACCCGGGCCTCGCTGCCCTGCCCACCGCCGAGGCCCTGATCGCGGGCGGTGCGCGCCGGCGCGTTCGCTATACCGGGCTGGTGATCACCCGGCAGCGGCCGGGCTCGGCCAGCGGCACCGTGTTCCTGACCCTGGAGGACGAATCGGGCACGCTGAACGTGATCGTCTGGCCGGCGCTGGTGGCAAAGGCCCGGCCGGCGGTGATCCACGCAAGCCTGCTGGAGGTGACCGGGGAATTGCAGCAGGAGGACGGGGTGACCCACCTGATCGCGCAGCGGCTCCAGGACCGCAGCGCCTGGCTGGGCGCACTGCCCGCGCGTTCAAGGGACTTCGGATAACCCCTTGTAGGAGCGGCCTCCGGCCGCGATCCTCGTCCAAACCATCGCGGCCGGAGGCCGCTCCTACAGAAACGCCCCGCGTGGCGTTGGCCGGGCGGGGCGTCGCAGACTCGGCCCTTTACATGAACAGGATCGCGGCTGGAAGCCGCTCCTACAGAAACGCCCCGCAAAAACGCCCCGCGCGGCGCTGGCCGGGCGGGGCGTCACGGAGACCCGGCCGTTTACATGAACAGGCAGATGTCCGACTCGCCGGCGAACTCGAAGAAGGCCGCGGCGCCTGCGTATTCGACGTCGATGAAATCGCTGGTCTCCATCTCGAAGAGGTCGACGGTCATCTGGCAGGCAATCATGCGCACGTCGGCTTCGATGCAGAGGTCTCGAAGGTCCTCCAGGCTCGCGACACCCTTGGCCTTCATCTTCTGCTTCATCATCACGGTCATCATCTTCTGCATGCCCGGCAGGGTCTGCAGTAGCACGGGGACCGGCATCGGCATCGGCATGCCCGGGTTGCCGAGTGAGCTGACCTGGAGATCCAGCTTCTT
The DNA here is from genome assembly GCA_018224485.1 of Thioalkalivibrio sp. Classification (GTDB taxonomy): domain Bacteria; phylum Pseudomonadota; class Gammaproteobacteria; order Ectothiorhodospirales; family Ectothiorhodospiraceae; genus Thioalkalivibrio. The sequence goes on from JAGTVE010000103.1 coordinate 2,271, forward strand.
CTTCAGCAACTGCAGCCCGTAGAACGTGAAGAAGACCTCCACGTCGTAGCCCAGTGCCGCGCCCGTGGAGGCCAGAATGAACGGAGGATAGCCCCAGTCGAGACTGCCCTTGGTCGCAATGATTGCCAGTTTCTTGGTGTCACTCATAGTTACTATCCCCAATTCGATCGATTAATGGCATGGATCGCGCGCTCGTGGGCGATCCATGGAGAAGTTGTACACAGCCGGCTGGATCCCGGCAATCCGTGAAACACCTTAGACATTTTTCCCGGGCGGAGACTCCAGTTGCCGATCCCGCCGCCAGTCCCGGACCAGGGCACAGCCCGCACAGACACCCAGCGCGGCCAGGCTTGCCCATACTGAAATGGGCACCAGTACCATCGCCAGAATAAACATGATCCATGCCAGAATTGTCATTCCACCTCTCCCGCATGCGCTCGCATGGGTTTTTTCAAGTCTTGAATTTCAACCGTAATCACGGGCGACAGTCAACCTGACAGCGTTGACATCTCACCCCTGGTTCCGTTGTTCGTCCGATCCGACCGCCCCTCCGGACCCTTCTCGCGCCGATTCTTCTGCCGTGCCTGCGGCGGTCACGCCACCTTTCGCACCGCCGGCGGTCGTGCCGGAGACAGGCGCCTCCTCGTCCATGAACTGATTGTTCAGGCGCTGCACGAAGCCCTCCACCTGATCGCGCAGCTCATGCAGCTGACGCACCGAGCGGCGGCCAAGCCCCACGGGCGCCTTCCGGAAGATGGAACGCCAGAACACGGTATTCTTGCGGAAGGCCGCTCGCCAGTTTCCCGATGCGGACTCCTCCGGCAGGGAACGGGCCACCCGACGTGCGGCCCACCCGCGGTTCATGAAGTGGATTCCCGCCAGCACGACCAGCAACAGCACCACCGCCAGCACCGAGATGACCGGACGATCCCGCACCATCTCCAGCGTCGTGCCGTCGAACCAGGACGCGAAGCCGCCGGTCAGCGCCTGAGCCCCCCAGACCACCAGCGCGAGCACGACGGCCATCAACACCACGTCGGCGCGCACCACATTGCGGCGCCAGCGCGCCAGCGCGCCCTTCAATGCCGGCCGGACATCCATCTCGATGGACTCCGCGATCGCCTGCATCGCACCCACGATGCGATAGGAACGGGAGGAGCTGATCTCCGCGATCTTCGCGTGAATCTCCTCACGGTCGCGCGATGCCTTGTGTTCGTAACGGGTGCGCACCTGATCGTCCCCGATCTCCACCGACGCACCCTTGTTGTACAGGCAGTAGAACCGGCCGGTGGCATTGCCCTGTCGAACCACCGCACGCTGCCAGGCCGAGACCACCTCCTCGAGGTTGTCCTCACGCCACGTGGTGTCGATCATGTTCAGCACGAAGACCAGCTTGGTGAAGTCGTTGCGCGCGGCGACGCGATTGACCAGGTGTTCGAGGGTATCCCGCATGGCGCCCGGTTCCGGGTGCCGCGCATCGAAGAACACCAGCACCAGATCCGACAGGTCGATGATGTGGTCGGTCAGCTGCAGGATGGTCGCGCGCTGTTCATCGGCGTCGAATCCGGGAGAATCGATCAGGATGCGCCCCCGCAGCCGGTCCGCCTGGACGGTCTTCATCGCGAGGAAGTGATCCACTGTGCGGCCGCCACCATCGCTGAGGCGCTCAATCTCGTGACTGACCCGGTAGAACGGGAAGCGCGGATCACCGTCCAGCGCCAGACCCGGCAGTTCCTTCACCTTTTCGCTGGAACCGTAGCTGATGACCGTGAACCGGTCATCCACCGCCTGGCTGCCGCTGCGCTGCACCTCCTTGCCGATGTAATCGTTGATGAAGGTGGACTTTCCGGCCGAAAAGGTGCCCAGCACCGCGATCATCGGCCACCAGGAAATGGTGAAGGCGTAGGAATCCTCTTCGGGGTCGAGGAGACCCGCGCCATAGCCGATCCGGTCCAGCACCCGGAACGGATCCACGATCCCCTCGAGCGCCGGGTTCTCCTCGGAAAGCCGATCGCTGAGGAGTGCCAGCTGTTGGTTTACGCGATTGCCGGGACGATTGAACATCGGGACCACCCTGAGACCGTGGTGAATCGGTGCCGCGTCAGCGGCTGTTCGTGTGCGCCGGGAAATAGGGACCCGCAGACCCCGGGAATGGTCCCTGGTTGCCGCCCATGGGATTGAACATGTTCATCATGCCCAACGGCCCGGAGACATTGCGGTTCAGACTCCACATATCACGCTGCATATTCAGCGTCGACCCCGCCATCGTGGTGGTGTCGCTGGCCATGCTGTGAATATTCGCGTCCATGCTGGTCAGGTTCTGGGTCATTGAACCGATGTTGCGATTCATCATCACCATGTTGTCGCTGATCGTCGCCATGCGACCGTCGATGTCGCCCATCTTCGTGGCCATCACCACCATTTCGCGGTCGATTGTACGGGTCATTGCCGACATCTCGATCACCAGGCGGTTAACGTCCCGGGTCAGGCTCGTGATCAGCCAGAATCCGTAGACGGCAAGCACCACGAAGGCCACCAGCGAGGAATAGACGATCAGCTGCAGGCGGCGCGAACGGACGTCGTACTCGTCGGGGTCCTCGAGGCGCGCATCATTGCGGTCATTGAAACTGCTCATGAGGTGGATCCACCCAGCATAGGTTCGTTACGGGCATCGGCGCCCCGCGTGCCTGCCGCACGGTCGACCATTTCCCGGAGCAGCGTCTGCAGCCCCGCCGCCCTTTCCTGCAGTGCCAGTGGCAGCGGGCGACTCCCGTGAAGGACCAGGTCGAGATTCGGCACCATCACCCAGAGACCACCCCCCGAGTCCTCGTACAGTGTCACCCGGCACGGGAGATAGGCGGCCGTAGCCGGATTGTGACGCATCAGGTCAACCGCGAGATGCGGGTCGCAGAAGAGATAAACCTGCAGCAGCGGGAAAGGGTCCCTCGAGCGTGACCGGATCTCCTGCTGTACCGGAAGCATGCCGAGGGATTCCAGTCCGAGCTCTCCTGCCGCCTGTTCCAGGCTCCGCTCGACGTCGCCGGCATCCCGGCCGGGCACGACCTGGCGCTGGTAGACCAGCGCCTCCATTGCATCACCGGTGCGCAGGACGGTCTTCGCGACGTCAGCATAGACGCCCAGTGCTGAGCCATGGAGTCCCCGCGCCTTGTTGACGTAGGGCTCGAATGCGAGGATCGCCGCGCCCAGCGCGACCAGCGCGAGGAGCCCGATGAGTGCAAGCAGGTTGCGCACGAGCCTCATGCGCGGCTCTGGCGATCAGCATAAGCGTGTGCCCGCGGCGGGCAATCATCCCCTCTGTAATGAGCAGGCACGGCGTCTCACACAATAATAACGTTAACGCTACATTCTACCTGAATCGCTCGAGGTGCGAGCGCCCGGCCGGATGGAATCGGTCGTACAACGGCGCGAGGCGCCGCAGCATCGATGGCCGTTCCGCCTCCGGGAGGGCCTCGACCGCGGAATCGTAGGCCAGCAGTGCCGCCGCAACATCGCCCGACAGGAAACGCAGATTGCCCAGTTCGCCGTAAAGATCCGCGCGCCCAGGCGTATCGTCGGGCAGCGCCCGCAGGTCTTCGGCCAGGACATCGGCCGCGGCACGGGGCCCGCGATCACGCTGGATGCTGCGGGCACGGACAAGAATACTGGCCGCCGCCTCTGGCGCTTCCTCTGCCACGCGTGCCGGCTCCGGCTCGGTCGCAGGCTCTGATTCAGCCGCAGACTCGGTCCCGGTCGCAGACTCGGACCCAGCCGCAGGCTCTGACTCGGCCGCGGGCTCTGACTCGGCCGCGGGCTCTGACTCGGTCGCAGGCTCGGACTCGGTCGCAGGCTCCGGCTCGGCCGCAGGCTCCGGCTCGGTCGCAGGCTCCGGCTCGGTCGCAGGCTCGGACTCCGTCTGCGCGCCGGCTTCAGGTTCAGGTGACGGAGGCGGCAGTACCGGGACTTCGCCGATGGCCTCCTCC
>JAGTVE010000104.1 GCA_018224485.1 Thioalkalivibrio sp.
ATCTTCATCACCGGCCGGATCAAGGACATCATCGTGCTCGGCAACGGCGAGAAGCTCCCGCCGGCCGACATGGAGATGGCGATCCAGCTCGACAGCCTGTTCGAACAGGTGATGCTTGTCGGGGAGGGCCGACCCTTCCTGTCGGCGCTCGTCGTGCTGAATCCGGAGGCGTGGCGCGAATTCGCCGCGCAACTCGATGTCGATCCCGCAAGCGGCGAGGATCTGCGGAGCCGTTTCGTCGAACGCAGCCTGCTCGCGCGAGTCAATCGCCAGCTCAACGACTTCCCGGGCTTCGCCCGGATCCGGCGCCTGATCCCGCTGCGAGAGCCGTGGACGGTGGATCATGGCCTGCTGACCCCCACCCTGAAGATGAAGCGCGAGCGCATCGCCGACAACTTCCAGGACGAGGTCGACGCCGCCTACGCGGACTACGCAGATATCTGAGGAAACGCCGATTGGCCCGGCCTCCTGTAGGCGCGAGCCTGCTCGCGAACGCGCCGAAGGCGCTACCAACGCCGGGGCCCACCCGACGCCCATTCGCGTGCGAGGCACGCTCCCACTGCGGTCGCTCCGGCCCCGGTGCTCGCTCCGACCCCCCCTCAGGTGTGCCCTGCGAGGACCGGCCGCAGCCGGGCGACGGCCTCCTCGAGACGCTCCCGCGGCTGGGTATAGGCGATGCGGATATGATCGCGTCCGGAGCCGGGGCTGAAGTCCGTGCCCGGCGTCAGGGCCACCCCGGCCTCGTCGAGGATTCGGGCGCACAGGGCCTCCGAGTCGGATCCGTGGGCGCGGCTGTCGGCATAGATATAGAAGGCGCCCTCGGGGCGGGCGTGCAGCTCGAGCCCGAGTCCGGGCAGCGCTGCGAGCAGGAAGTCGCGCCGCGCCTGCAGTTCACGGACCCGCGCCTGCAACAGGGTCTCGGTCCCGGACTCGAAGGCGGCCAGCGCGGCCGTCTGGGCAACCGTCGGCGGGGCAACGAAGAGATTCTGCGCCAGCCTTCTGACCGGCTCGATCCAGTCCTCCGGCACCACCATCCAGCCCAGACGCCAGCCGGTCATCGCGTAGTACTTGGAGAAGCTGTTCACGATGATCGCGTCGGGTACCGTCGAAAGCGCGGTGACAGGAGGCCGATCGAAGATCAGACGCCCATAGATCTCGTCCATGATCAGCATGCCGTTGCGCTCCCGGACCACCTCGGCGATAGCGGTCAACTCCGCCTCCGGGAGCAGCGTTCCGGTGGGGTTTGCCGGCGATGCCAGCATCACCGCGCGGGTCCCGGGACGCCAGGCGGCCGCGATCTGGGTCGCCGTGGGCTGGAAGCCCGATTGCGCCGGGACGGGTACCGGGACCGGCTGCCCGCCCAGTGCAGTGACGAACTGGCGGTTGCAGGCGTAACCGGGGTCGGGCAACAGCACCGCGTCGCCCGCATCGGTCCCGGCCGCGAGCGCGAGCAGGATCGCCGCCGAGGCGCCGCTGGTGACGACCACACGTTCCGGGTCGACCCGCAGACCATAGAGCCTCAGGTAGTCCCCGGCGATCGCCTTGCGCAGCGCGCTGGTGCCGTGCGCCGGCGTGTAGCGGACCATGCCCGCGGCCATGGCCCGTGTTGCCGCCGCAACGATCGGCTCCGGGGTGGGGAAGTCCGGCTCACCCACCTCCAGGTGGATCACGTCCCGGCCCGGGGCCTCCAGGGCCTGGGCCCGGGCCAGCACCTGCATCACCCGAAACGGCTCCATCGCGGCGGCACGCTGCGACACACCCGGCGTGGACATCCTCAGCGCCCCTTGACGTGGCGCAGCATGCGTTTGCGCTTGCGCCTCTGCCGCTCCGTAAGCACGTTCCTGCGGCCGGCAAAGGGATTCCTGCCGGTCCTGAACTCTAGCCGCAGCGGTGTTCCGACAAGCCCCAGGTGCGTGCGGAAGAAGTTTTCCAGGAAGCGCTTGTAGCTGGCCGGCAGGGCCTCGGTCTGGTTGCCGTGGATCACGATCACCGGCGGGTTCTGTCCGCCCTGGTGGGCATAGCGCAGCTTGATCCGCCGGTGCCCGACCAGTGGCGGCTGGTGTTCGGCCACCGCCGACTCGAGCAGCCGGGAGAGCTGCGGGGTGGACAGCTCGGCAAAGGCACTGGCGTAGGCCTCGCGCACGTCCTCGAGCAGGTGCCCGACGTTCGTGCCGTGCAGCGCCGAGATCAGGCGCAGCCGCGCGAAACGCAGGAAACCCAGCCGGCGCTCGAGGTCGCGGCGGACCATCTCGCGGCTATCCGGCTCGAGGCCGTCCCACTTGTTCACCGCGAGCACGAGCGCCCTGCCCGCCTCCAGCGCCAGGCCCAGCAGGTGCGCGTCCTGGTCCGCGATACCGGCCTGGGCATCGAGCACCATGATCACCACGTGCGCGGCCTCGATCGCCTTCAGCGTCTTGATCACGCTGAATTTTTCCACGGTGTCGTGTACCCGGGCCCGGCGCCGCACGCCGGCCGTGTCGATCAGCGTGTAATCCTGCCCGTCGCGGGCGAAGGGAATGAAGATGCTGTCCCGCGTGGTCCCGGCGATCGGGGTGGCAAGCACGCGCTCCTGGCCCAGCAGCCGGTTGATCAGGGTGGACTTGCCGGCGTTCGGGCGACCAATCACCGCGACCCGGATCCCGGGCCAGCGGTCCAGCGCCTCCGCCTCTTCTTCCGGGACCGGCCCCTCGCCACCCGGTTCCGCCTGCTGCAGATCGAGTTCCTCGCGCACCCGCTGCATCAGGACCGTGACCCCGCGCCCGTGGGCGGCCGCGATCGGCAGGATCGGCCCAAGTCCGAGCGCGTGGAATTCCGCGGTGGCCGAATCGATATCGAGACCGTCGGTCTTGTTCGCCACCACCAGGGCCCGCACCCCCTCGCTGCGCAGTCCGCCCGCGATCGACTCGTCCAGCACGCTCAGCCCGGCCCGTGCATCCACCATCAGCAGCACCAGGTCGGCCTCGACGATGGCCTGCCGCGTCTGCCGGGCCATCGCGGCGTCCATGGTCTCCTCCTCACCGGAGAGCCCGCCGGTATCCACCACCATGTACGGGAAGCCGCCGGCCCGGCCGATCCCGTACTGGCGATCCCGGGTCAGCCCCGGCAGGTCCGCGACCAGTGCATCCCTTGAACGCGTCAGCTGGTTGAAGAGTGTGGATTTTCCGACATTGGGACGCCCAACCAGGGCGATCACGGGAATCATCCCGGGCACCCTGCAGAGCGCTCACGCGCCAGTCGCTGCCGATGCGCCCTGCGCCGGGTCTCAGTCATCGTCCACGCGCGCCCGGATCGCGCTGAGCTGGCCATCCGCGGAGACCACGTAGAGCACGCCCTCGTGCAGCACCGGACGGGTGGCGATCGCACCCCGACCCGCCCGGGTCCGGGCGATGATGCTGCCATCGTCGAGGCTCAGCCAGTGCAGGTAGCCCTCGTAATCACCGACGACGGCCTGATTGCCGACGGCGACGGGTGCGGTAACGCCACGCAACCGCAGGTCGCGCTGCTGCCAGAGGTCTCCGCCATTGCGCGGATCGAGCCCCCAGGCGTGGCTGTCTGCCGCCGTCATCACCAGCACTCCGGATTCCGGATCGATGTCGCCTCCCTGGTAGGAGGAGAATTCCCGGGCCCAGATCGTGTCCCCGCTGTCCAGAGTGACCGCGACCAGGCGACCCTGGTAGGTGGCGGCGAAGGCCGCGCCGCGATGGACCGGTATGTAGCCGTCGGCATCGATCAGCCGCTCCAGTTCCGAGCGGCCCGTGGGAACCCCGACGGTCGCCTCCCACAGCACGTTGCCACGACCGGCACCCAGCATCAGCAGACGCCCGGTGTCGAAACTCGCCAGCACCCTGCCCGGCAGTATCTGCGGCACCTGTGCGCCCCGCAGGCTCAGCGCGGGTGTGGTGCGCAGCGCCGTCCAGCGGGTAGTGCCCGAGGCTGCATCCAGGGCATGCAGTCGGCCGTCGTTGGTCCGCGCAATCACCTGTCCGCCCGCCACCGCCGAAACAGCCACCACCTCGCTGGAGAGCTGCGTGCGCCAGATCTCGTCGCCGTCGTCGAGATTCACGGCGATCGCCAGGCCCTCGAGTGTCCCGAGCACGGCGATATCGTCCCCGACACCCATGCCCGAAGCGACCTGGACGTCCTCCAGGCGCGTATCCCAGCGCGGGCTCCCGGAATCGAGTTCCAGCGCCGTCACACGACCGCGGACGTCCGCCACCACGATCAGGTCCCCGGTCACGCCGGGCCGCATCTGCCAGAGAAAGCGGTCACCGCCGCGGCCGATGGACCGCGACCAGAGGGCGGTGGGCGTACCCACGACGGTGAACTCGGGCAGCGGTGCAGGCGGTTCCGTCGTGTCGCGACTCCACAGGCCGCAGGCGGCGAGGGAGAACACGAGCGCAAAGACGAGGCCGGGACGCAGTGCAGCGGCGATCATGTGCAATGGTGATCCTTGACGTGAAGGTCGCGCGCCGCCCCTGCGGACCAACTGCCCCCCCTCACAGTGGGGAGGCGGCAAGAGAAAACGGTCACGGCGGCATGCGACCGGTCTTCAACCCCGGGGGTGACCTGCTGCGCCATGGTCGTCAGGCCGCGAGTTCATCGAGTTTCAGACGCAGAAACTCGGTGTCGTGTCCTGCCGCGAGGGCCGCCTCGTAGTGACGCCGGGCCTCCCCGCTCTCGCCCCGGGCGCGGGCAATGTCGCCGCGGACCTCCGCACGCAGCCCCGAGAAGGCATCCGCGGTCACATCCGCCAGCACGGTCTCCGCCTCGTCGACGCGGTCCGCAGCGACCAGGTGACGCGCCAGGCGCAGCGACATGACCTGGCGATAGCCCTCTTCGTGTGCGGTCGCGCGTGCCTGCTCGAGCGCATGAATCGCCCCCTTCGAGTCGTCCTGGCGGACCGCGATGTCCGCCATCAGCGCCCAGCCCATGGACACATAGGGCGTGCCGCGTCCGTTCTCGGCGAGTTCCGGTGCCAGCGCGGAGGCCTGCGCGAACTGGCCGGCGTCAACGTGCGACAGCACCATCATGTACAACTCCGACGCAGCCTCCGCACGGTCCGCCTGGCGATCGGTCCACCAGTTCCAGCCAAAGAGTCCGGCGATGCCCAGTATCACACCACCGATTACAGCGGAGCCGTTGTCCGACCACCACTGCTTGATTCGTTCCGCTTTTTCCTCGTCGGTGAGGTAACTCATCAGTCCGGTCCTCCGGGTTGTCTCTCAAGCCGCGCCCGCATCAGTGCCGGCAGATCCTGCTGGGCAAGCGTCAACTGCCCGGCCGCCGAATCGCGCAGCGGCTTCACCACCACCGTGCCCGCGGCGATCTCGTCGACACCAAGGATAACCGCGTAGCGGGCACCGGTCCTGTCCGCCTTTTTCATCTGCGCCTTCATGCTGCCGCCACCGCAGTTCAGTGCCAGACGCAGCGTCGGCAGTTCGTCGCGCAGGCGTTCGGCCAGCGCAAGGGCCTCGGGGCCCGCCCCGGCCCCACCGGGCAAGACCAGATAGATATCCGGCCCCACCGGCTCCGATGCCGATCCTTGCGCGAGCAGCAGGGTAACCAGCCGCTCGAGGCCCATCGCGAGCCCGATGGCCGGGGTTGCGCGTCCGCCCAGCTGTTCGACCAGACCGTCGTAGCGGCCTCCCGCACAGACCGTGCCCTGGGCGCCGAGTTCGTCGGTGATCCACTCGAACACCGTGTGGGTGTAGTAGTCGAGCCCCCGCACGAGGCGCGGATTGTGCGTGTAGGCGATGCCCAAAGTGTCGAGATGGGTCAGCAGCACGTCGAAGTGCGCGCGCGATTCCGCGTCGAGATCGTCGAGCAGGGTCGGGGCATCGCGAGCCACCGCAGCGGTGTCGGGATGCTTGCTGTCCAGCAGTCGCAGCGGATTGTCGTAGAGCCGCCGCAGTGCCTCCGGATCCAGCGCGTCCTGATGGGCCTCGAAGTAGGCGATCAGTCGATCACGGTAACGGGCACGGCTCGCCGGTGTGCCGAGGGTGTTGATCTCCAGGCGCAGGTTGCGCAGCCCCAGCGTCCTCCAGAGTCTGGCGGTGAAGGCCAGCAGCTCTGCATCGACATCCGGGCCCGGCACCCCGAAGACCTCGATGCCGACCTGATGGAACTGCCGGTAGCGGCCCTTCTGCGGGCGTTCGTGCCGGAACATCGGCCCCAGGTACCAGAGCCGCTGCACCTGATTGTGCAGAAGACCGTGCTCGATGCCGGCGCGCACGCAGCCCGCGGTACCCTCCGGCCGGAGGCTCAGCAGATCGCCATTGCGATCCTCGAAGGTGTACATCTCCTTCTCGACGATGTCGGTGACATCGCCGATGGAGCGCGCGAAGAGCTCGGTGAACTCGACCGACGGCAGACGGATCTCCTGGTAACCGTAGGCCTCGAGCTGGCGGCGGATCCGGTGCTCGAGTTCCTGCCACACGTGCACCGTGTCGGGCAGGATGTCGTGCATTCCCCGGATCGATCGAATCGCCTTCATGCCGGTCCCGATACGCCGGCGCGGCATTTGTGTGACCGGCGCATCAGTCGGCGCCCAGCGTCAATCGTGCGGTGCGGTCCTCGCGCGTGTATGCCTCCAGCGCCACCGGGCCGCCGTCGCGGCTCAGGCGGACCTCGGGCGCATTGCCCAGGATCAACCGCGCCGGCATCTCGACCGCCACGCTGCGCTCGTCGCCCGCGTGGAAGATGCCCTGCAGAACCACGTCGTCCGCCGCGGAGCGGACCTCGATCCAGGAGGTTCCGTCGAAGGCCAGGTTTAGCGTGCTTCGGTCGCCACCAACGGCAGCGCCACCCTGCTCCAGGGGTCGTCCAGGGGGCGGCACCGCGTCCGGAACGGCCGGTGTCTCCGGGTCGGCCGGCGGTCCCGCCCGCGGTTCGGTGCTCACGCCCGGATCGGGCGCTGGGGCTGCGGTCAGTCCAGCCTCTGGTGCGACCGGCGCCGGTTCCGTGGCCGGTGCCGGTACCGCCGCCGATGGCTCCAATGGGCGCTCCGGCGCGAGCTCCGGTGCCAACTCCGGCTCAGGCGCGGGCGCCGCGGGCTCGGTGGGCACGACAGGCAGCCCGGGCTCCTGCAGCAAGGGCTCCGGCGGCGCCGGCGCCAGGTCGGGTGGCAGCGGCCCGTCCACCTGACCGGGAGCCTCCGGTCCGGGCACCCACTCCAGTTCCTCCGCCGGCTCCGGCATCCCCGGGGGTCCCGGCTCCGGCTCGGCCAGCGGCTCGGGC
>JAGTVE010000105.1 GCA_018224485.1 Thioalkalivibrio sp.
CCTACTGCCCCCGCTGCCAGCGTTGAAGCCAGCGCCCCCGTGGGAGCGGCTTCCAGCCGCGATCACCCCCAACCCCCAAAACCATCGCGACCACAGGTCGCTCCTACACCAACCCCGTGGGAGCGGCTTCCAGCCGCGATCACCTCCAACACCCAAAACCATCGCGACCACAGGTCGCTCCTACGGCGGCATCGGTGTGAAAACCTAATCCCCGGCCTGCGCCAGTTTTTCCGCCAGTTCGCGGCCGTTGCGCACGCAGTCGTTCATCGCGATCCCGCGGTAGGCGTTGCCGCCGAGATGCAGGCCCGGGTACCGCTCCAGGTGTTCGAATATGGCATCCACCGCCCCGATGTGCCCGACCCGGTACGACGGGATCCCGTTGTCCCAGCGCTGCACGAAGGTCACATCCGGATCCTGCTCAACCCCCATCGTGATGCGCACACCCTCGCGCGCCGTCGCGATCAGCCCCGCCTCGTCCTGCTGCACCAGCCCGGGATCACGCTGACCGCCGATCATCACGCGCACGCTCTTCGAACCCTCGGGCGCGCGATCCGGAAAGATGCTGCTGTCCCAAAGCACGCCCAGTACCGGCAGCTTCGCACTGGTGGTAGTCAGCAGCCCGAATCCGTCCAGCGGACGATCCAGCTGTTTCCAGCCGAGGCCGACCACCGCGACCGGGGAATACTCGATCGCGGCGAGGCGCTGCGCGAGCTCGCCGTCCATCTCCCGGAGCATCGCGGCGGCCGCGTGCGCCTGGGTGCTGATCACCACCTGCTCGAAGACGTCCTCGTAATCACCCGCGCGCACCCGGTAGCCGCCACCCGCCGGCACCACCTCGGTCACGGGTGCCCCGAGGTGCCACTCGGCCGGGATGGTCCGCTTCAGGTGTTCGATGAAGGTGCCGACCCCGCCCTTGAAGCTCATCAGGATTCCGCCGGGACCCGCTTGCTTCTTGCGCCGGGCGATCATGCCCCTGAACAGCCCCCCGTGTTCGCGCTCGAGGCTCACCACCAGCGGAAAGGCGGCGTTCACGGATACCTTGTCGGGCGTGGTCGCATAGATCCCCGCGGTCATCGCGTCCAGGAAGACGTCGGTGAACTCCTTGCCCACCCGCCGGTAGCCGAAGGCCTGCAGGGTCTCTTCGCCCTCCTCGCGCCGCTTCGGCACAAAGAATTCGCCCGCCATTCTGAGCTTCGCCCCCACCCCGATCAGGCGCGTGCGCAGGAAGGGCAGCGGCGCCTCGGGGAGCTGGTGCAGCCCATCGGTGTAGATGTAGCGCTTGCGCGCCGCGTCGGAACTGGGTAGCAGCAGGTCCTCCGCTCCCGAGTCCTTCACCAGCTGCATGCTGTGGGGCTTGCTGGTCAGGAACCCGTTGCCTCCCGCCTCGAAATGGAAGCCGTTGAGGGTATCCGTGCGCATGGTACCGCCGGGAATGGGTTCGACGTCGAACAGGTGGATTTCCCGATCGGCATCGGCCTTGTGGAGGTAAAATGCCGTGGTCAATCCACTGATGCCGGCGCCAATGATCGCTGTGCGCATACGGTACTCCTGATCAGGCGGTTGATTTATCGAGGCTCAGGGCTTCGATTCTGTGTCATGAGTCCAGCCGGTTTCATGATCCATCGCATGGCCCACTAGGCCGTTATACGCAATCTGTTGGATAATGGAGAGCGGCCATGCACGATGGAGCGCGATGACGGAGCAAAGGCATGCGGTGGACCGCGCTTCCCGGGTCGGCGTCTACCTGTTACGACTCGGGATCCTGCTGGCGGTGTGGTGGATCGTCAGCGGCAGCCACAGTGACTGGTGGTTCGGGCTCCCGCTGGCGATGGTCGCCGCGGCCCTGAGCCTGTGGCTGGCGCCTCCGGCCCGTTTCCTGCTGCGACCGCACCAGATCCCGCAGTTCGCCGGCTTCTTCCTGTGGCAGTCGCTGCTGGCCGGCTGGGACGTGGCCAAGCGCACCCTGAATCCGGCACTGCCCCTGCAGCCCGAGATCCTGCGCCTGCCCATGGCCCTGCCGCCGGGTGCGCCGACCTGGTGGCTAATGCTGACCATCACCCTGCTGCCGGGCACCCTCAGTGTCCGGCTGAACCAGCAGCATGTGCTGGAGGTGCATTGCCTGGACGCCCGGCTGGATGTCGCCGGCAGCGTGCGCGATACGGAGGCACATCTCGCTCGGCTGTTCGGGGTGCAGCTGGGGCCGACGGAAGCCGGGCCCCGGCAATGAACGGCTTGCTCGAGACCGTGGCATTGCTGTTGCTGGTGACCCTGGTGCTGGGTCTGATCCGCATCTGGCGCGGCCCGACCATCGCCGACCGCATGCTCGCCGCCCAGCTGTTCGGCACCACCGGCGTGGGCCTGCTGCTGGTGCTAGCGGAGCTGCAGCAGATCGCCGCTCTGCGCGACGTCGCGCTGGTGCTGGCCCTGCTGGCGGTGATGGCGGTACTGGCCTTCGTCGCCCGGGTATGGCGACGGCATCCGGAGGACGGAACCGAGGAGGATCCACCGGCATGATCCTGATCGAACTGCTGCAGGCACTGCTGTTGCTTGCGGGCGTCGGCTTCTTCCTGGTGGGCACGCTCGGCATCCTGCGGTTTCCCGACGTCTACACCCGGGTGCATGCGCTGACCAAGGCCGATAACCTCGGGCTCGGCCTGATCGTCTTCGGGCTGCTGCTGGGGGCCGGCTCCGTGCCGGTGGCGCTGAAACTGCTCCTGGTCTGGGGCCTCGCGCTGATCGCCAGCGCCACGGCCGGCTACCTCGTGGCCAGGGCCGCGCGCCGCAGGGGCGTGCGCCCGTGGAGGGCACGGAACTGGGAGAACGGCTGATGCCCTGGCTCGATCTGCTTCTCGGATTCACGCTCTGCGTCACTGCGGGGCTGGCCCTGATCGCCCGGGACATGTTCCGCGCGGTGATCATGTTCATCGTCTTCGGGCTGCTGATGGCAGTGGCCTGGGTCCGTCTGCAGGCGCCCGACATCGCACTGGCCGAGGCCGCAATCGGGGCGGGCCTGACCGGCGTGCTGCTGCTCGACACCCTGGGCTACCTCCGCCGTCCGTTCGGGAGCCGCGTCGACAACCCGGAAGACCGCTCGTGATCCTGCGCGCGGTCTTCGCGGGCCTGCTGTGCCTCGGTGTCACCGTGGCCCTGGGCTGGGCCGTACTCGAACGGCCGGCGCCCGTGGAGAATCTCCCGGAGCGCGTTGCCGCGGCGATGCCGGAGAGCGGCGTCGAGCACCCGATCACGGCGGTACTGCTGAATTTCCGCAGCTACGACACCCTGCTTGAGATTGCGGTGCTGCTGCTGGCCGTGGTGGTGGCGCTCGCCCTGCGCGAAGCGCAGCCCGACCGCCCGGAGCAGATGGGTCTGGACAATCCGCTGCTCCGGGCGGTGATGGCCTGGCTGCTGCCGCTGATGCTGGTCGTCGCCGGCTTTCTGCTGTGGGCCGGTGCCCACCAGCCCGGGGGGGCGTTCCAGGCCGGTTCGGTGCTGGCCGCGGCCGGGGTGCTGCTGCGCCTCGCCGGGGTGACCGCCGACTGGCTCGATAACGCGGTGCTGGTGCGCGCCGGGCTCGCCCTCGGGCTCCTGACCTTCCTCGGCATCGGCATGCTGGTGATGCTGCCGGGTGTCCCCTTCCTGACCTACCCGGCCGCACATGCCGGCACGCTGATCCTCGTGATCGAACTGACACTGACCCTCTCCATCGGACTCACGCTGCTCAGCCTGTTCCGGCTGAATCCGCCCTACGCCGACGACCCGGACGATGCCCGCGCGCAGGAGGCGCCGAAGCCGTGAGTGGGGCGATCAGCGGATACCTGGTATTCGCCTGGTCCGGCGTACTGCTGTTCGGGCTCGGGCTGTTCGGGTTCATCGCCCACCGGCACATCGTCCGGCGACTGCTGGCCTTCAACATCATGGGCAGCGGGGTCTTCCTCGTCCTTGTCGGTCTGGCCCAGGACGGGCGTGGCGTGGATCCCGTTCCCCACGCGATGGTGATCACCGGAATCGTGGTGGCGGTGGCCTCCACGGCCCTCGCCTTGGTGGTCTTCCGACGCTGGTACCGCGCGAGCGGGCGCACCGATCTGCCGGAGGACACGTGATCGGCCTGTGGTCCCTCCCGCTGCTGTTCGCACTGCCGCTGGCATTGGGGATCCTCAGCCTGCTCGCGGCGCCGGCATGGCGGCCGCGCCTGATCTTCATCGGGCTGCCGCTGATGGCGGCGGCCAGCCTGGACACGCTGGCGGGCCTGGTCACCGCCGGCCCTCAGGTGTATCGGCTGGGAGACTGGATCGCGCCGCTCGGCATCAACCTGGTGGTCGACGGCCTCGCGGTGGGCATGATCCTGATGACCACGCTGGTCACGGGCCTCTGCGCACTCTATGCGCGGGTCTACCTGCGCAATCACCCCACCTCGACCAGCTTCTTCTGGCCGCTGCTGTGGTTTCTCTGGACCGGAATGAACGGCATCTGGCTTGCCGAGGACATCTTCAACCTCTACGTCGGGCTCGAGGTGATGGGGCTGGCCGCCGTGGGCATGGTCGCGCTGCGGGCAACGCCCCCGGCCCTGGCCGCGGCGATGCGCTACCTGCTCGCCGCCCTGCTCGGCTCGCTGGCCTACCTGCTCGGCGTGGCGCTTCTCTACAGTGCCTACGGCACGCTGTCGATGGCCGGCCTGCAGGAAGCGGCCACATCCAACGCCACCACCCAGGTCGCACTTGCGCTGATCATCGTCGGCCTGCTGCTGAAGACCGCCCTCTTCCCCCTCCATGCCTGGCTGCCGCCGGCCCATGGCGGGGCGCTGACGCCGGTGAGCGCGCTGCTCTCGGCGCTGGTGATCAAGGCCTCGTTCTACATCCTGCTGCGGATGTGGCTGATGCTGGGCCCGGAGGTCACGCCGGATTTCACCGCCGGGCTCCTCGGCGTGCTCGGCGCGGGCGCCGTCTTCTACGGCGGCTGGATGGCCTGGCGCCAGCATCACCTGAAGCAGCTGGTCGCCTACTCCACCGTGGCCCAGGTCGGCTACCTCTTCCTGTTCTTCCCGCTGGTCACCAATACCGGTCCCGAGGCGGCCCGGCTAGCCTGGGACGGCACGCTGATGATGCTGTTCGCGCATGCGTTGGCCAAGGCCGCACTGTTCCTCAGTGCCGGCAACCTGATCCTGGCGGTGGGCAGCCCACAGATCAGCCACCTGATCGGGATCAGCCGCTTCCGACCGATGTCCCTGTTCAGCTTCGGCCTCGCCGGCGTCAGTCTGATGGGTCTGCCGCCCAGCGGGGGATTCACGGGCAAGTGGCTGCTGCTGCACAGCGCCCTCCTGAGCGGTCAATGGTGGTGGCTGATCGTGCTCTTCCTCGGCGGGCTGCTCAGCGCGGCCTACATCTTCAAGGTCTTCCGCATGTCCTTCCGTGAGGGCCCCCAGATCGACCGCTCGGTCACGCCGCCGCTGACGCTGGACGTGGTCGCCCTGCTGCTCGCAGCCAGCGCGATCCTGATCGGGCTGACCGCCCACGTGCCGCTGCACTGGCTGCGTTTGGGCATGGCCTTCGGAGCCGTCTGATGGATTGGAACGGACTGGTGCTCCTCAGCGTGCTGGCGACCTCACTGGTCGCCTCGGGGGTCATCTTGCTGCTCGCGGAATCGCGGGTGGTGCTGCGAAGCGTGTTCAACCTCGCCGCCGCGGTGCTCAAGCTTCTGCTGGTCCTCTGGATCATCCTCGGCGTCTACCGGAACGTGGACTACGAACTGCGCTTCACGATCATCGAGGGCGTGGACTTCATCCTCCGTGCCGACGCGCTGGGGATCATGTTCGTCGGCCTGTCGTCGCTGCTCTGGCTGTTCACCACCATCTATGCGATCGGCTACCTGGAAAGGGCCCCGAACCGAAGCCGCTTCTTCGGCTTCTTCAGCCTCTGCGTGGCCAGCACCGTCGGGATCGCACTGGCCGGCAACCTGTTCACCTTCCTGCTGTTCTACGAACTACTGACGCTCTCCACCTACCCCCTGGTGGTGCACCGCGGCACCCGCGAGTCCCTGCGCGCCGGACAGGTCTACCTGTACTACACGTTGGGGGGCGGGGCGCTGCTTCTGTTCGGCGTGGTGGCACTGCACGTGCTCGTCGGCGATACCGAATTCGTGCCGGGAGGCACCCTGTCCGGACTCGACCCGTCGCTGCACCCGCTGCTGATCGGGATCTTCCTGATGATGGTGATCGGCCTCGGCGTGAAGGCGGCGCTTTTTCCCCTGCACGCCTGGCTGCCGATGGCGATGGTCGCGCCGGCGCCAGTCAGCGCGCTGCTGCACGCGGTGGCGGTGGTCAAGGCCGGGGCCTTCGGCATCGCCCGGGTCGTCTACGACGTCTTTGGGATCGAGTTCGCCTACTCGCTGGGCCTGCTGGGGCCGCTGGCCGTGGCCGCATCCATCACCATCATCTACGGCTCGCTGCGTGCGCTGGCCCAGGACGATCTGAAGAAGCGGCTGGCCTTCTCGACCATCAGCCAGGTCTCCTACATCATCCTAGGGATCAGCCTGTTCGGGCCGGTCGGCACCGTCGGTGGACTGGTGCACCTGCTCCACCAGGGGCTGATGAAGATCACGCTGTTCTTCTGTGCGGGCAACTATGCCGAGACCCTCGGGGTGCACAAGA
>JAGTVE010000106.1 GCA_018224485.1 Thioalkalivibrio sp.
ATCGTCGTGTCACCGGCAACAACATCGCCAACTCGGGCACGGTGGGCTTCAAGGAATCCCGGGCCGAGTTCGCCGACGTCTTCGCGGTGTCCCAGGGCGGCGTCAGCAAGACCGCAGTGGGGTCCGGCGTGCGCCGGGCCGCGGTGAACCAGCAGTTCACCCAGGGGAACATCGATTTCACCGGCAAGAACCTGGACATGGCGATCAGCGGCGACGGGTTCTTCATCCTCAACGACGCCGGGACGCCTGCCTACACGCGTGCCGGCAACTTCGAGGTGGATCGCGACGGCAACGTGGTCAACAACCAGGGGCACCGCCTCCAGGTCTATCCGCGGCAGGGCGAGGCCCTGGATTCCTTCGATCTCTCCAGCATGCAAGACCTGAGACTGGACACCTCCGAGGCGCCGCCGCGCGCTACCGAACGGGTCGAGGCCCGGCTCAACCTGCCTTCGGGAGTCGAACCCCCGACCAACGCCTTCTCCATCGACGATCCGACCAGCTTCAACCATTCGACCACGGTGACCGTGTACGACTCGCTGGGTCAGTCCCAGCAGGCCACGCTCTACTTCCAGAGCGCCGATCCCACGGAGGGCGAATGGAATGCCTATCTGGGAGTCGACGGGACACAGGTCGGCGATGCGCAGCCGCTGAACTTCAACAGCCGCGGAGAACTCGAGAGTGACCCGCTCCTGAATTTCGGCGCGTACCCGCTGGATAACGGCGCGGAAGACCTCGACGTCAGCTTTGACGTCGGCGCGGCCACGCAGTACGGCGAGTCCTTCAGCGTGACCAGCCTGAGCCAGGACGGCTTCAGCACTGGCAGCCTGAGCGGCATCGACATCGACGCCGGGGGGATCGTGTTCGCCCGCTTCACCAACGGGCAGGCGGAGTCGCTCGGCAAGGTCGCGCTGGCCGACTTCGCCAATCCGCAGGGGCTGCAGCAGATGGGCGACAACGTCTGGGGCGAGACCTTCGCGGCGGGCGAGAGGATTCGGGGCGAGGCCGGCGAGGGCGGCCTCGGCATGATCCAGTCCGGCGGCCTCGAGGCCTCCAACGTGGACATCGCGCAGCAGCTGGTGAACCTGATCACCGCGCAGCGCAACTTCCAGGCCAACGCCCAGGTGATCTCCGCCGCCGATACCGTCACCCAGACGATCATCAACATCCGCTAGTCGGGGTAGCCGATCATGGACCGCATGCTCTATGTCGCGATGTCCGGGGCCAAGGAGACGTCCCTGGCCCAGGCGCGCAACACGCACAACCTGGCCAACGCCAGCACCACCGGCTTCAAGGCCTCGCTGGACGCGTTTTCCAGCCGGCACGTGAGTGGTCCGGTGCACGAGACCCGCACCTACGCGGTGGCCGAGGACATGCGCGTGGACCTGAGTCCCGGGCCGCTGCAGGCGACCGGGCGCGACCTCGACGTGGCGGTCCAGGACCGCGGCTGGATCGCGGTCCAGGCGCCGGACGGCAGCGAGGCCTACACCCGCGCCGGCGACCTGCGCGTGGACTCGATGGGCCAGCTGACCACGGGCACCGGGCTGCCGGTGCTCGGAGACGGCGGCCCGGTCGCGATTCCGCCCTTCCAGACTCTAGAGATCGGCTCCGACGGAACCATCAGTATCCAGCCACTCGGGCAGGAGGCGAACACCCTGGCCCGCGTCGACCGCATCAAGCTGGTCAACCCGGATCCGGCGGAGCTGGTCCGCGGCACGGACGGCCTGATCCGTCATGCCGAGGGCTTGGAGCAGCCACCGGATGCCGAGGTGAACCTGGTCAGCGGCATGCTCGAGGCCAGCAACGTGAACACCGTCGATGCGATGGTCCGGATGATCGACCTGGCCCGGCATTTCGAGATGCAGGTGAAGATGATGAAGACCGCGGAGGACAACGACGCGGCCTCGGCGGCTCTGCTGCGCCTGAGCTGACGCCGCCGGCACAACGAAGTACCGACAAGGGGATGTACCCATGAACAAGGCCCTGTGGATTGCCAAGACCGGACTCGACGCGCAGCAGACGCGCATGTCCGTGATCTCGAACAACCTGGCCAACGTGAACACCACCGGTTTCAAGAAGGACCGCGCGGTGTTCCAGGACCTGATCTACCAGACGGTCCGCCAGGCGGGCGCGCAGACGGCCCAGAACACCGAGCTGCCCTCCGGCCTGATGCTTGGCACCGGGGTGCGCACGGTGGCCACCGAGAAGACCTTCACCCAGGGCAACATGACGCAGACCGACAATGCGCTGGATGTCGCGATCGAGGGCCGCGGCTTCTTCGAGGTCCTGCTGCCGGACGGCAATCTCGGCTACACCCGCGACGGCGGCTTCCAGCTGAACAGCGAGGGCCAGATGGTCACGGCCGCCGGCCACGAGGTGCTGCCGGGCATCGTGCTGCCGGAGGGCGCATCGAGCGTCACCGTCGGGGAGGACGGGACCGTCAGCGCGCTGGTACCGGGCAACCCGGCCCCGATCGAGGTCGGCGCGCTGCAGCTCGCCGATTTCATCAACCCGGCGGGACTGCAGCCGATCGGTCAGAACCTCTTCATCGAGACCGCGGCGAGCGGTGCGCCCCAGACCGGGACCCCGGGGTTCGACGGGCGCGGCCGGCTGGTGCAGGGCTTTCTCGAGGGCTCCAACGTGAACACGGTCGAGGAGCTGGTGAGCATGATCGAGACCCAGCGCGCCTACGAGATGACCTCCAAGGCGATCTCCAGCGCCGACCAGATGCTGCAGTACGTGAACAACAACCTCGGCCGATAGGCGGAGGACCGGGAGGATGGCGCGATGAACGGCCCATGGGGAACCCCTACACGATTGCTGGCAGCGCTGCTGCTGCCGTTGCTGCTCGGCGCCTGTGCCGGCGGACCGCACGGGGTGGTGCGCGGCGACGACCCGGCCTTCCAGCCCGTCGCGCCCGCGGCCCCGGTGCCGCCGGAGCACAACAACGGCGCGATCTTCCAGGTCAGTCAGCGGGGCGGACTCTTCGACGACGACAAGGCCCGGCAGGTCGGGGACATCCTGACCGTGCGCCTCATCGAGCGCACCCAGGCCCGCAAGTCCGCGAACACCAGCACCAGCAAGGACAGCAGCATCGAGCTGCCGGGCCCGACGCTGTTCGGTGGCGACGTGACGGTGAACGGCCGCCCGATCCTCGACAACCGCATCGAGAATTCCCGCAGCTTCGGCGGTCAGGGCGACAGCGCGCAGAGCAACCAGCTGGACGGCAGCATCACGGTGACGGTGGCGGAGGTGCTGGCCAACGGCAACCTGGTGATCCGGGGCGAGAAGTGGATCCGGATCAACCAGGGCCAGGAATACATCCGGTTGCGGGGCGTGGTGCGGCCGGTCGACATCCGCGCCGACAACACCGTGCTGTCCACCCAGCTCGCCGACGTGCAGGTGGCCTATGGCGGCAGCGGCACCCTGGCCGACAGCAACCAGCCCGGCTGGCTGACGCGTTTCTTCGACAGCCCCCTGTGGCCCTTCTGAGGAGTCGAACACGATGCTTTCCCATGTCTTGACCCAAAGGCTCCCGATCGCGCTGTTCTCGCTGGTGGCCGTGCTGCTGCTCGCACCGGTCTACGCGGTGCAGGCGCAGGGCCTCGAACGCGTGAAGGACCTCGCCTCCATCGGCGGCGTGCGCAACAACCAGCTGGTCGGATACGGCCTCGTGGTGGGGCTCGACGGCACCGGCGACCGCACCACCCAGGCGCCGTTCACCGTCCAGAGCCTCAAGAACATGCTCGGCCGCCTCGGCGTGACGGTGCCGCCGGACGTGAATCCGCAGCTGCGCAACGTCGCCGCGGTGATGATCCACGCGGACCTGCCGCCCTTCGCGAAGCCGGGACAGACCATCGACATCACCGTGTCCTCGATCGGCAACGCGGGCAGCCTGCGCGGCGGCAGCCTGCTGATGACCCCGCTGAAGGGCGCGGACGGCCAGACCTACGCGATGGCGCAGGGCAACCTGATGGTCGGCGGGCTGGGCGCCGAGGGCCGGGACGGTTCGCGCATCAGCGTGAACGTGCCCAGCGTGGGCCGCGTCCCGAACGGCGCCACGGTGGAGCGGGAGGTCGCCAGCGCCTTCGCCCAGGGCGACAGCGTGACGCTGAACCTGAACCGTTTCGACTTCACGACCGCCAACCGGGTCTCGGACGCGATCAACGACGCCCTCGGCGGCGGCACCGCCCAACCGCTGGACGGCTCCAGCGTGCGGGTCCTCGCCCCGCTCGACCCTGGCCAGCGCGTGGCCTTCGTGTCGGTGCTGGAGAACATCCGGGTCCAGCCGGGCGAGGCCCCGGCGAAGGTGATCGTGAACTCGCGCACGGGTACCGTGGTGATCGGCAGCAACGTCACGGTCACCGCCGCGGCGGTCAGCCACGGCAGCCTGACCGTGACCATCACCGAGGCGCTGGACGTCAGCCAGCCGGCCCCGCTGGCGCCGGGCGAGACCGTGGTGACGCCGCGCACGGAGATCGAGGTCGTCGAGGAGGCGAACCCGATGTTCCTGTTCGGGCCCGGGGTGACCCTCGACGAGATCGTGCGCGCGGTGAACCGCGTGGGCGCGGCGCCCGGCGACCTGGTGGCCATTCTCGAGGCCCTGCGCGAGGCCGGCGCACTGCGGGCCCAGCTGATCGTGATCTGACGGCCCGCGGAATCCCGAGCGAGTATCCAGCGATGAGCGCCAACCTCTCCGCCGCCGGCACCTACACCGACTTCCAGGGCCTGGCCGACCTGCGGCGCATGGCCCGCGAGGAGTCGCCGGAGGCAGCCGATGCGGCGGCGCGGCAGTTCGAGGCCCTGTTCATCCAGATGATGCTGAAGAGCATGCGCGACGCGGCGCCCGCGGACAGCGGTCTCGACGGCGACGGGGTGCAGTTCTACCGCGAGATGTTCGACAAGCAGATCGCGCTGGAGATGTCGCAGGGGGAGGGCATCGGTCTGCGCGAGTCGCTGTTGCAAGACCTCGCTCCAGGCGGGCGGGAGGCCGGCGTCGCGCAGGAGCTGCGCATGCCCGAGCAGCGGGTGCCGGCAACGGCGGCGTGGCCGGCCGAGGCCGCGGTCCGCAATGCCCCGGTGACCGATGCAGGGGCGGCGGCCCCGACGCAGGCGCCGTCCGCCTCCTGGCATCCCGAGTCGCCCGAGGCCTTCGTGCGGGAGCTGCGCCCGCATGCGGAGAAGGCCGGGGCCGCGCTCGGGGTCGCGCCCGAGGTGCTGCTGGCGCAGTCGGCGCTGGAGACCGGGTGGGGGCGGCACGTGATGGCGAGCGCCGACGGAGCCAGCAGTCACAACCTCTTCGGGATCAAGGCGGATGCCCGCTGGACGGGCCCGCGCGTGCACGTGAACACGCTCGAATACGTGAACGGGGTGCCGGAACAGGAACGGGCCGCCTTCCGCGCCTACGACAGCCCCGAGGAGAGCTTCGCGGACTACGTGGACTTCCTGCAGGGCAACCCCCGCTACCGCACCGCGCTGGCCCGGGCCGGCGATGCGGAGGGCTACCTGCGGGGCCTGCAGTCCGCGGGCTACGCGACCGATCCGGCCTACGCGGACAAGATCCTGGGCATCCTGGGGCAGGGCACCCTGCCGCAGGCCCTCGGACTCAAGCCCGATACGGCCGGGCCGACAAGTGGATGATGAGGAGCACGGTATGCACAGCCTGAGGATCTTCAGCCGGAACGGTCGGGAGCGCTGCGATGAGTAGCGACATCCTGAACATCGGCACCTCCGGTCTGGCCGCGTTCCAGCGCGGCCTGACGGTGACCGGTCACAACATCGCCAACGCGGGCACCGAGGGCTACAGCCGCCAGCGCGTGGACCTGAACACGCGTGAGCCGCAGTTCGCGGGCAACGCCTATATCGGCAAGGGCGTCGAGGTCGGCGGGGTGAACCGCGTCTTCGACCAGTTCGTCGAGAACCAATTGCGCACCGCGACCTCCTCGAGCGAGCAGTCCTCCGTCTTCCACGACTACGCGAAACGGATCGACTCCCTGCTCGCGAATCCCGATTCCGGCCTCGCGGTCGGACTGCAGCGCTTCTTTGCCGCCGCGCAGGACGTGGCGACCGACCCCACCTCCGTGCCGGCACGCCAGGTGATGATCGCGGAGGCGGAGTCCCTGAACGTCCGCTTCGGCTCGCTCCACGAGCAGCTGGATGGCCAGCGCACCCTGGTCAACGGCCAGATCGAGACCACCGTGAACGAGATCAACGGTCTCGCCGAGGCGCTGGCCGAGGTGAATGCCGGCATCGTTGCCGCCACCGGACGCGGTGGCGGTGCCGCCCCGAACGACCTGCTCGATCAGCGCGACCGGCTGGTGCGCGAACTGGCGGAACACGTGAACCTGACCACCGTGGCCCAGGACGACGGGGCGCTCAACGTCTTCGTCGGCAATGGCCAGAGCCTGGTGATCGGCAGCAACGCCTCCGAGCTGGTCGCCCGGCCGCTGGGCGAGGACCCGCAGCAGGTCGATATCGGCCTGGCCGGTTCCGGCGGCGCGGTGGCGGACATCGGCCGGTTCATGACCGGCGGCCGCCTCGGCGCGCTGTTGGAGGTCCGGGGCTCCCTGCTGGACCGGGCGCAGAACGACCTCGGGCTGATCGCCCAGGGACTGGCGCGGGAGTTCAACGCGCAGCACGCAGAGGGACGGGACCTGAATGGGGAGCAGGGCGGGCCCTTCTTCCTCGAACCCGCGGCGCAGGTGCTGGGCAGCGGATCCGGTTCGCTGCCCGGGGTGACGATCGAGGACGTCGGCGAACTCGCCAGCGACGACTACCGGCTGCGCTTCAACGGGGAGCAGTGGCAGCTGCGAAGCGCCTCCAGCAACCGGCTGGTCGGCGAGTCGGATCCCGGTGATCAACTGGCGGCGGCGGGTCTGAGCATCGACACCGGCGGTCTGGATCAGGGCGAGAGCTTCCTGATCCGGCCCACGCGCAACGCCGCGGCGCAGATCGGCACCGCGATCGGCGATCCCCGCGGCGTCGCCGCGGCGGAGTGGAACGAGGCGGATGCGGACGACGACGGCACCGCGATACCCGTCGGCGACAACACCAACGCGCTGAGGCTTGCCGGTCTGCAGGACGCCCGCTTCCTCTCCGGCGACACCGCCACGCTCGAGGGCTCCTACAACGCGATGATCGGCGAGGTGGGGACCCGGACCCGGCAGGCCGAGGTCTCCGCGCAGGCCCAGTCGCGTCTGCTCGACGAGGCGCGGAACCAGCGCGAATCGATCTCCGGCGTGAACCTGGACGAGGAGGCGGCCAACATGCTGCGCTACCAGCAGGCCTACCAGGCGGCCGCCCAGGTGATCGCCGTGAGCGGCACCCTCTTTGACACACTGCTCGGCGCGGTGAGGCGGTAACGGCGATGCGCGTATCCACCACCCAGGTCTTCCAGAACGGTCTCGACTCCATGCAGCGCAGTCAGCAGGAGCTGTCGCGCACGCAGCTGCAGCTCGGATCCGGCGAGCGGATCCTGAGCCCCTCCGACGACCCCAGCGGCGCGGTGCAGTCCCTGCAGCTGACCAGCGCAATCGAGAAGCTCGAGCAGTACGAACGCAACAGCCTGTCGCTGCAGCAGCGGCTGGGCACCAGCGAGACCGTGGTGAGTTCCGCAGTGGACGGGCTGCAGCGGGTGCGCGAGCTGGTGGTGCAGGGCAACAACGGCAGCCAGACCAACGAGACCCGCGCGATGATCGCCGGGGAGATCCGCCAGGCGCGGGACGAACTCGTCCAGCTCGCGAACAGCCAGGACGCGAACGGCGAATACCTGTTCGCCGGGCTGAGTTCGTGGACCCAACCCTTCGAGGTCGACGAAGACGGGAACGTGAATTACCAGGGCGACGACGGGCAGCGCTCGGTGCAGATCAGTCCGGCCCGCACCGTGCCCCTCGGCGACTCCGGCGAGCGGGTCTTCGTGGACATCCCGAACGGCGAAGGGGATCCGCAGCCGCTGTTCGACACCTACGCCCGCATCGTCGAGGCCCTGGAGACCCCGGTCACGGACCAGGCGGGCCGCGAGGACCTCAACGGCGCGATGGCACGGGGTCTCGGGGACCTCGACCGGGCGCTCGGGCACCTGCTGGAGGTCCAGACCGATCTTGGCGGGCGCATGAACACCGTGGAGACCCAGAGCCGGATCAACGAGGACCAGTTGCTGCAGGTCCGGACCGCGCTGTCCGAGATACGCGATCTCGACTACGCCGAGGCCATCAGCCGCTTCAACCTGCAGCAGACCGCGCTGCAGGCGGCGCAGCAGACCTTCGTGCAGGTGCAGTGGCTGTCGCTGTTCAACTTCCTGTAGCCGGATCGCCGGGGTCGCTCAGATGGCACGTCGATTGCATCTACCCTCAGTGAGGACCGGTTCCGCCAGAAATCCGACGGGCGCGGACCGGGCATTCGCATCGAGGTGAACCGGAGACGGCCCGATGGGGTATCGGCGCAAATACAATCCAAGGAACAGATGGCTGCTGGCGGCCCTCCTGCTGCTGGCCGGCAGTGGTGCCGCGGCCCAGGAACCGCAGCGGAACATCCTGGCGGCGGCCACCGCCTTCATGGAGGCGGCCGCTGCCGAGGACCATGGCGCGGGCTTCGAGGTCTCGGTGACCGCGGGTCCGCTCGACGACCGGTTGCGGCTGCGTGCCTGCGCGGAGGGGCTCGAGGCCTTCACCGCGCCGGGCACCCGCACCGCGGGCAACACCACGGTGGGCGTGCGCTGCCATGGCCCGGTGTCCTGGACCCTGTACGTGCCGGTTCAGATCGAGGTCCACGGCGAGGTGGTCGTGCTCGGCCAGCCGCTGCCCCGGGGAAGCGTGCTGCAGCCCTCGCACCTGCGGCTGGAGAGGCAGGACGTCGGCCGGCTCAGCAATGGCTACCTCGGGAGCCTGGAAGAGGCCCGGGACATGGTGCTGCGCCGCGCGCTGCAGGCCGGCACGGTGCTGACGCCGCAGGTGGTGGAGCCGCCGCGCCTGGTCGAGCGCGGACAGCGCGTGCTGCTACTGGCCGAGACCGGCTCGGTGGCGGTGCGGGTCCAGGCGGAGGCGATGGGCGACGGTGCGCTGGGCGAGCGGGTCCGGGTGCGCAACCTGTCGTCGCAGGAGATCGTAGAGGGACGGGTACTGTCGCACGGGGTGGTGGGTGTTAGCATGTAGGAGAGTGCCTTGCGAGGACTCAGGGGCACCGTCGCCGGGTCTCCGCGTCAACGGTCATGTCCGTAGGCAAGGCATACCAAAAAATGAAGGCAAGCCACGGAAAACACGGACATCACGGAATATGACGGGCATGCAAATTCTTTTCCGTGTGTTTCCGTGTACTTCCGTGGCCGCTTTTTCACGCTAAGGATTTTCGGCTGGCGGCCGATACAGGGGTCAGCAAAGGTCGGAGCATCGGCCCGAGGAATCGAAGATGACGATGGATATCAAGAACAACCTGATACCAACCCAGCCCCGCACGACCGGCGAGGGCCGCAGTGTCGCGGAGAATGCCGGGGTGCGCGGCGGTGGCGCCGAGGGCGGCAAGGACCAGGGTAGCAGCGGAGACCGCGTGACCCTGAGCAATACCGCTAACCAGCTGAGCGACCTGACCCGCAGCGTGAGCGAACAGCCGGCGGTCGACACCCAGCGCGTGGAGCAGATCCGGAATTCGATCAAGCAGGGCACCTACGAGATCAATGCCGAGCGCATCGCCGATCGCCTGATCAATATGGAACGGGTCCGCTGATCCGATGGCCGACACGGGCACAGCAGGGGACCGGCTGCACGAGCTGCTGAACCGGGCGGTACGCGAGTCCCTGCTGCTGGAGGCGGCGCTCGAGCGCGAGACCCGGGCCCTGTCCACCCACGACGTGGATGCGCTGCAGCAGGCGGTGAACGCCAAGCACCAGGCGGTGCAGGGCCTTGAAGCGGTGTCGCAGGAACAGGCGGCCCTGCTGCAGGCGGGCGGCTTTGCCGC
>JAGTVE010000107.1 GCA_018224485.1 Thioalkalivibrio sp.
GAAGCGTTGCGCGGGCCCGCTGTCCGGATCGGTGACGCGTTCACCACTGGCGTAGAACCGCGTCTCCAGCCGGGGAAGAAGGAACTCCAGCGCGTCCGGTTCGAACTGGTCGAACGGGGCGTGCGTGTTCAGGAACTCCCGGGTGGTGTCGAGCGCGTCGGCCATCGGCTTCCGGAGGGTGATGAACTCGCTGTCACCCGAACGCAATAATCAAGCCATGATCCTGTACCCCGTGGGTACAAGGACTTGTGGGCCGCCCGAGATCGCCGCGCCCCGAGGCTGTTACATCCGGTAACAATGGGTGTTACGCAAGGTAACGCGGCCCCGCGGAGCGCGGTGCCCCGAGGTGACGACTGCGAGCGGCGCGCACCGGACTCGCCTCTCCCCGTCCGGAGCAGTGGGGGCGGCATGAGCTTCATCCTCCCGGGTGAGGCGCATCGCCGTGATCATCCGGTCCGCGGCAGGTTTTCGCGCTGGCGGCGCTCCCACAGGGTCTTGCGGCTGATGCCGAGCGCGCGCGCGAGCTCCGTCTCGTTCATGCGGTCCTGGTTCTCGATCACGAAGCGCCGGAAATACGCGTTCAGGGTCGCGGTGCGGGACTGGGCCTCGACCGTCGCGGGGGCAAGGCCGAGATGCTCCCAGTCGATGCCGCTGTCCTCGGACAGGACCACCGCGCGTTCCAGCGCGTTCTTCAGTTCGCGGACATTGCCCGGCCACGGGTACTGGTGCATGCGCCGCCGCGTGCGTTCGTCCAGCCTCAGGCCGGGTATGCCGAAGCGCTGTCCCAGCTCCACGAGAAAATGGCTGGTGAGAAGATCCAGGTCCTGCAGGCGTTCCCGCAGCGGCGGGATACGCAGCTCGAGCACCCGGAGCCGGTAGTAGAGATCGGCGCGGAATTCGCCCCTGTCGATCATCGCCTCCAGGTCCCGGTGTGTCGCTGCCAGCAGGCGCACGTCGACCCGTCTCGTCTGGTTGGCGCCCACCGGCCGGATCTCGCCCTCCTGCAGCACGCGCAGCAGCCGGGCCTGTGCCGCCGGGGCCAGTTCGCCGATCTCGTCGAGGAACAGCACACCCCCGTGGGCCGACTCGATCAGGCCGGTGCGGGCCTTGACCGCACCGGTGTAGGCACCCTGGGCGTGTCCGAAGAGTTCCGCCTCGACCAGGCCCTCCGGTATCGACGCGCAGTTGACCGGAACGAAGGGCTGGGGGGCGCGCGGGCTCAGGGCGTGGATCGCACGGGCCGCGACCTCCTTGCCGGTGCCCGATTCGCCCCGAATGAGCACGGTGGAGTCGGCGGCGGCGACCTTGCGGATCTGCTGGCGCAGCGTGACGATCGCGGGAGAGTCACCGATCAGTCCCTGCTCCTGCCCGGGAGGCCCTTCCGGCACGTCGGGATGACGTTGGCGGCCGCTGCTGCGCAGCGCGGCGCGCAGGGTCAGCAACAGGGCGTCGTGATCGAAGGGCTTGGCGATGTAGTCGATCGCGCCGGACTTCATCGCCTCCACCGCCGAGGTGATCGAGGCATAGCTGGTCATGATCACGGTCGGCAGCCGCGGATATTCTCCGATCAGTGCGGTGCCCTCGCCATCCGGCAGGCGCAGGTCGGCGAGCACCAGATCGAAGTCGGTGCGCTCCGCCTGTTCGCGGGCACTGCAGAGGTCCTCGGCCAGCGCGACCTCGAAGCCGTGATGTTCAAGGAACCGGCGCACGGCGCGCCGGATCGCCGCTTCGTCGTCGACCAGGAGGATTCGTGTCATGCCGGTCTGCCGGGCGGTAAGGTCAGAATGAATTGGGCACCGCCCTCGGGCGCGTTCATGGCCACTAGGCTACCACCATGGTCCTGCACGATGCTGTAGGCAACGGGCAGTCCGAGGCCCGTGCCCCGGCCGGCGGGCTTGGTCGTGAAGAAGGGTTCGAACAGCCGGTCCAGCGTGGATGCGGCAATCCCCGGACCCTCGTCGTGGATGGTGATGCGGACCGCGGCGCCCGTCCTTCGCGCCCGGACACGGATCGTCGCGCCGGCCGGCGAGGCCTGCTCCGCGTTGGTCAGCAGATTGATGAAGACCTGCAGCAGCTTCGGCCGTGCGCCCAGCACCGTCTGCTCCGCCAGTCCGTCCAGTTCGTAGCGGATGTCCTTGCGGCCCGCAAGCCGGGTCAGCCGGATCGCCTCGTCCACCAGGGCGGCGAGATCGACCGGCTCGAAGCGGTTGCGCGGCGGCGTGTCCGAGTGGGCGAAGGCGACCAGCGACTGCACGATGGTGTTGATGCGCCGCGTCTGGCCGATGATGTCATCCGCAATGTCGCGGATCTCCTTGGGGTCGTCCTCCAGCGGCAGGGTCTGGGCGAGGGAGGCGATCCCCGCCAGCGGATTGCCGATCTCGTGCGCGACACCGGCCGCGAAACGCCCGATGGACGCAAGCCGGTCGCCGTGGGCCACCTCGCTCTCGAGCTGCACCCGGGCGGTCACATCCTCGATCAGGATCACGTAGCCCTCGCGGTGTCCCGCGGTCACCTCCACCGTGGACTTGTGCAGGTTCAGCCGCCGCGGGCCGCGGCGGGTCTCCAGATTCAGCTTGTAGAGCTGCCGGTCGTCGCTGTCGAGGAAGGCCTGCAGGAGCCCGCCCCAGGGCCGCTCCAGGCGCTCGACGAGCTGGCCCACCGCGGCACCCGGCCGGATACCGGTGAGTTCGGCCAGCGCATGATTCCAGCCGGTGACCTCGCCGCCCGGGGTCAGGCTGCACACCCCCAGCGGCAGCTCGTGCAGGACCTGGCGGTGGAATCGACGCAGCGCGTCGAGTTCGGCCGCCAGCCCGGTGAGCGGCAGGCGGGCATCCTCGAGCTGCTGTTCGATCCGGCGCAGGCTCTCGCCGAGGCTCGAACGCCCGGCGGCATCCAGGCGCAGGTGCTGATCCACGATCATGCGGGCGAGCACCGGCCCGAGCAGGCCCGAGAGGTTGCGCTCGATGCGCTCGCGCAGCCGCCGCAGGTCCCGGCGCGATCGCGTGTGCCGCGGCAGGCCGAGATCGTCCAGTGCCCGCTGCACCTCGTGGCGGGCCGGCATGCCGCCGAGCGTGTTCGCCAGCTCCGCCTCCATCTCGGGCACGTCGCGCGCCAGCGGCAGGTCGATGGTCGTGTAGATCGGCTCGCGTGGGCAGCAGACCTGAGCCGCCTCGACCTCCTGCTCGTTGGGCCGGGACAGCAGCGATCCGAGGATGAACAGCACGGTGTTCGCGCCCAGGCTGACCGTCAGGGCAAAGGTCCAGGGATCGAGGCCGCCGCCCGCGACCAGCTCCTGCAGGCGGGGCGCCTGCGGCCAGATGCCGGCGTTGCCCAGCAGGGGCGTGACCAGACTGAAGAACCAGCCGGCGATGCCGGCGGCGAGTCCGAGCAGGAAGCCGTTGCGGGTCGCCCGCGGCCACAGCAGCAGGCCGAAGAAACCGGGCAGGAACTGGGCCACCGCAGCAAAGGAGATCAGGCCGAGCTGCGCCAGGCCCTCGATCACCTGCAACAGGCCGTAGAAGCCGTAGCCAAGGGCGATGATCAGCACGATCCAGATGCGCCGCCCCCACAGCAGGTTGCGGTACAGGTTCGCCGGCATGCCCTGGCGTTCCCGCAGGCTCGCCGGCGGGGACAGGTAGTTCATGCCCATGTTGGCCAGTGCCAGCGTGGTGACGATCATCATCGCGCTCGCCGCGGACAGGCCGCCGATGAAGATCAGCAGCGCGAGCGTCGGGGACTCGAGCCGGGAGGCCAGCCCCAGTGCGTAATAACTGGTCTGCTCGGTGAGCCCGGCCGCCTGCCCGGCCCAGTAGAGCAGTGGCATCGGCAGGTTCAGCAGCAGCAGGAACAGCGGAAAGCCCCATGCGGCGCGGTTCAGGGCCTCGGGGTTGATGTTCTCCGTGAACAGCATGTGAAACTGCCGCGGCAGCAGGAAGGCGGCGGCGAAGGCCAGCACCATCAGGCTGGTCCAGCCACCGTCGAATACCGGTTGGTACAGCGCGGTGACCGCCTCGGGGTGCGCCGCCAGCCACGTGTCCAGACCCCCCAGCCCGCCGAAGACCGCGAACAGGGCGAAACCGGCGATGACCAGCAGCGCGACCAGCTTCACCATGGACTCGAAGGCGATCGCCACCACCAGCCCCGAGTGCTTCTCCCGCGGCGAGATGTGCCGCGCCCCGAACAGGATCGCGAACAGCGCGATCGTCGCGGTAAAGCTGAGCGCCAGCAGGTGCGGCGGCGTGTCCGCGGTCAGGACCGCCGCCGACTCGGCCACCGCCTTGATCTGCAGCGCGATGTAGGGGAGTACGCCGGCGAGCATGAACAATGTGACCACCGGCCCGGTGAGCCGGCTGCGGTAGCGGAAGGCGAAGAGGTCCGCCAGCGAGGTCAGCTGATGCTCGCGCACCAGCACCAGAATCGGTCGCAGCAGGAAGGGCGTGGCCGCGAATGCAAGGGTGACACCGAGATAGATGGTCAGGTAGAGATAGCCGTGGGTCTCGAGGAATCCGAGGTTCCCGTAGAAGGTCCAGGAGGTGGCGTACACGCCCAGCGACAGCGTGTACACCCAGCCGTTGCCGGCGATCCTCCCGAGGGCCCGCGAGCGCTCGGCCGCGAAGGCGATGCCGAACAGCACCGCGAGGTAGATCACCCCGACCGCATAGACGAGGCCGAGGCTAAGGGTCACGGCGTCCGATCATCGTCAGGGCGATCAGGCCCACGAGTGCCGCCCAGGCGGCAAAGGGCCACCACCAGGCGGGCGCGATGGCGGCGGCCCACAGAACGACCGGCGACAGGAACAGCAGCACACCGATCAGCAGCACCAGCACGCTGGCCGCCTGGCTCACGGGCACCCCCGCGCGTCAAGAATCGATCTTCTGTGGTGTTTCATCGCTCCTAACCCGGCCAACGATCAAGGCGCTTCGCGCAATCCCCCTGACTTTAGCGCGAAAGTCGTGGAATTCTCCCCTCTCCCGCTTGCGGGGGAGGGGCTGGGGGTGGGGGCCGGGGGTGAGGGCCGGATCCGACGCCGCACCCTCACCATGCTGTCGGCCCCCCTGTAGGAGCGAGCCTGCTCGCGAACGCGCCGCAGGCGCGCCAGAGGCCGTGGGCCAACCCGGCGACGATTCGCGTGCAAGGCACGCTCCCACACGGCTGCCCC
>JAGTVE010000108.1 GCA_018224485.1 Thioalkalivibrio sp.
GAGCAGGACCAGACCGGGAAACTGCGTGCGCAGCGTCGCCGCCCGGTCCGTGTCCGGCTCCGCGAAGCCGATGGCCTCCGGGTGCACCCCGCTGCGGACGAGACCGGCAATCAGCGCCTGTCCCATGTTCCCGGCGCCCACGAAACCGGCCTCGAGTCGCTGTTCGTTCATGACTGCCTCGCTTTCGGCCTGCGCGGGCCGAAGAGTGCGGTCCCGATGCGGACCAGGGTTGAGCCCTCGAGAATCGCCGCCTCGAGGTCGTCGGACATGCCCATCGACAGGGTGTCGAGGTCCAGTCCCTGTGCCTTCAGGGTATCGCGGAGCTCGCGCAGTCGGGCAAAAGGGAGCCGCTGCGCGGTCGGGTCCTCCGTGGGGGCCGGGATCGCCATCAGGCCGCGCAGCACCAGCCTGGGAAGACTGGCGACGGATGCGGCCAGCGGGCCGACCTCCTGCGGCGGCACGCCGGCCTTGCCCGGTTCCCCGCTGAGATCGACCTGCAGGCAGACCTGCAGCGGCGCCATTCCCTCGGGCCGCTGCCGGGACAGCCGTTCGGCAATCTTCAGCCGGTCGATGCCATGCACCCATGCGGCCCGTTCCGCAACGGCACGGGTCTTGTTGGTCTGCAGGGCGCCGATGAAATGCCACTCGAGCGGCGGCTCCAGGCCGGTGAGCGCATCGTGCTTCGCGACGAATTCCTGCACGTAGTTCTCGCCGAATGACCGCTGGCCGAGCCGGTGCAGTGCCCGGATCTCCGCCTCGCTGCGAGTCTTGCTGACTGCCAGCAGCCGGACCTCGTCCCGGGCGCGGTCCGCCTGTCTGCAGGCCTTGGCGATGCGCTCCTCGACCCGAGTCTGATCGTCTTCCAGTTGCGTCATGTCGCTATGATATAGTCCAGCGAAGAAGCGTGCCGTGGCAGTCAGGGTCCGGGAGGGCGCCGAGCAGGGGTCGTCATCGCAAGTGCGGTGTGACGGAAAGCGGCGATCCAGGGGGCGACGCCTGTCCTCATGCGGTCCGGATTGCCGCGCTCCGTTCAATATGACAGGCCGGGCAGGTCAGCGTTTCCCTAAAGCAACCGCCTGTGCTGCCGACAGCGTGTGTGTAGCGGCCGTCTGCGTAGCTCGAGTTCGGGGGACTCAATGGACATCACCCAGTTGCTCTCTTTTGCCGTGAAGAACGGCGCGTCGGACCTGCACGTCTCGGGCGGCATGCCGCCGATGGTACGCATCGACGGCGACATGCGCCGGGTGAATGTGCCGGTGATGGAGCACAAGGAAGTGCAGGCGCTGATGTACGACATCATGAACGATCGTCAGCGCAAGGACTACGAGGAGTTTCTGGAGAGCGACTTTTCCTTCGAACTCAAGGGTCTGGCCCGGTTCCGCGTGAATGTCTTCGTGCAGGATCGGGGTGCGGCGGCAGTCTTCCGCACGATCCCGTCCAAGGTCCTGACCCTGGAGGATCTGGGTTGCCCGCGCGTGTTCGAGAAGATCTCCGATTACCCGCGCGGCATCGTGCTGGTCACCGGCCCCACCGGCTCCGGCAAGTCGACCACGCTGGCCGCGATGGTCGATCACAAGAACAAGAGCGAATACGGTCACATCCTCACCATTGAGGACCCGATCGAGTTCGTGCACGAGTCCAAGAAGTGCCTGGTGAACCAGCGCGAGGTGCACCGTGACACCCACGGGTTCAGCGAGGCCCTGCGCTCGGCGCTGCGCGAGGATCCGGACACCATCCTGGTCGGTGAGCTGCGCGACCTCGAGACCATCCGCCTGGCACTGACTGCCGCGGAGACCGGTCATCTCGTGTTCGGCACGCTGCACACCAGCTCGGCGGCGAAGACCATCGACCGCGTCGTCGACGTCTTCCCGGCTGCGGAGAAGGACATGGTACGCGCGATGCTCTCGGAATCGCTGCGCGCGGTCATCTCGCAGACCCTGCTGAAGCGGGTCGGCGGCGGACGGGTCGCGGCGCACGAGATCATGCTGGGCACGCCGGCGATCCGCAACCTGATTCGCGAGAACAAGGTTGCACAGATGTATTCCGCCATTCAAACCAGCGCGGGCATGGGCATGCAGACGCTCGACCAGTGTCTGCGGGACATGATTGCCGAAGGCGTGATCACGCGCGACGACGCGAAGCGCCGGGCGGTGGCCCCGGATAGCCTCTGATGGGTGCATTGCCTTTGCCAGGAAACGACGTGTTCAGGCGTCACAGACAACGAGGGGGTCCGAGCCATGGATCGTGACAAGGCCATACGTTTCATGCACGACCTGCTGCGCACCATGGTCGAGCGCGGCGGATCCGACCTGTTCATCACGGTCGGCATGCCGCCGGCGGGGAAGATCAACGGGCTGGTGCAGCCGATGACCGACCAGCCCCTGACTCCGGCGCACACTCAGGTGCTGGTGCGCTCGATGATGAACGACAAGCAGTCCGCGGAATTCGACCGCAGCCACGAGTGCAACTTCGCGGTCGGGCTCGAGGGGGTGTCCCGGTTCCGTGTCAGCGCCTTCATCCAGCGCGGCAATGCCGGGATGGTGCTGCGCACGATCCAGAGCAAGATTCCCAACTTCGAAGAGATCCACATGCCGCCCCAGCTGAAGGAGATCGCGATGACCCGCCGCGGGCTCGTGATCTTCGTCGGCGCGACCTCCTCGGGGAAGTCGACCTCGCTGGCGGCGATGGTCGGCTACCGCAACCACCACGCCGCGGATCACATCATCACCATCGAGGACCCGATCGAGTTCGTGCATCCGCATGACAAGAGCCTGGTCACGCAGCGCGAGGTGGGTGTGGACACCGAGAGCTACGAGGTGGCGCTGAAGAACACCCTGCGCCAGGCGCCGGACGTGATCCTGATGGGCGAGATCCGCGACCGCGAGACGATGGACTACGGCGTGGCCTTCGCGGAGACGGGTCACCTCTGCCTGACCACCCTGCACGCGAACAACACCAACCAGGCCCTCGACCGCATCATCAACTTCTTCCCGGAAGACCGCCGTCCCCAGCTGCTGATGGACCTGTCGCTGAACCTCAAGGCAGTGATCTCGCAGCGCCTGATCCGCACGCAGGACGGTGCGGGCAGGGTCCCGGCGGTCGAGATCATGATCAACACCCCGCTGATGTCGGACCTGATCCTGAAGGGGCAGGTGCACGAGATGAAGGACCTGATCAAGCGCTCCCGCGAGCAGGGCATGCAGACCTTCGACCAGGCCCTGTTCGATCTCTACGAGTCCGGCAAGATCAGCTATCCGGAGGCGATCCGCAATGCGGACTCGATGAACGACCTGCGACTGCGGATCAAGCTCGACAGCAAGCGCGCCCGTCGCGAGGAAGAGCCCGACGTGATGGACGACATGTCCGAGCTCTCGGTATCCGAAACGGCCGACGACTTCGTCTCACGGTGACTGCAATGGCGACTGCACAGATCGATCCCTATCTGAAACTGATGGCCCAGAAGGGGGCCTCGGACCTCTTCTTCATCACTGGCGCCCCCATCAGCATCAAGGTCGATGGCCGCGTCCAGCCGCTGTCCGGTACGTCCCTGAAGCCCGGCGAGGTCGCGGAGATCGCCGGCGAGATCATGTCGCCGGAACAGAAGGCCACCATGGATCGGGACCTGTCGGCGAATTTCGGAATCTCCCGGCCCGACGTGGGCCGGTACCGGGTCAACGTCTACCACCAGCGCGGTCAGGTCGCGATGGTGATCCGGCACATCCAGCTCCAAATTCCCACCATCGAGGAGCTCGGCCTGCCGCTGGTGCTGAAGGACTTCGTCACGCAGCGCAACGGCCTGGTCCTGATCGTAGGGTCCACCGGTTCCGGCAAGTCGACCACGCTCGCGGCGATGGTGGATCACCGGGCCCGCCACGAGACCGGTCACATCCTCACCGTCGAGGATCCAATCGAGTTCCTGCTTCCGCACCGGCTCTCGATCGTCGGCCAGCGCGAGGTGGGTATCGACACACCCAGTTACGAGCTCGCACTGCAGGACGGCATGCGCGAGGCGCCCGACGTGATCATGGTCGGCGAGGTACGCAGCCGGGATACCATGCGTCAGGCGCTGAACTATGCGGATACCGGCCACCTGGTGCTGACCACCCTGCACGCGACCAGCTCCAACCAGGCGCTGGATCGTCTGATCCACATGTTTCCGGAGGACTTCCGCGGCCAGATCCTCACCGATCTGTCGCTGAATCTGCGCGCGATCGTCGCCCAGCGGCTGCTGCAGACGCCCGACGGCAAGCGGGTCGCTGCCGTCGAGGTGCTGGTGAATACCCCGTTCGTGTCGGAACTGATCCGCGAGGACAAGGTCAGCGAGATCAAGGAGGCGATGCAGAAGGGTTCCAAGGACGGCATGCAGACCTTCGATCAGGCGCTGTACCGGCTCTACAAGGAGGGCCGGGTCGACCTCGAGGAGGCCCTCTCCAAGGCGGATTCGCGTGCCGATCTCGAGTGGCGCCTGAGCTTCGGCGGGGGTATGGGCAGCCTCGAGAGTCAGGAGGAGGAGGACTTCCGCCTGCCCGGAGAGGCTGCCGGCGGCTGAGCCGCGACGGGACCGCTGCGGCCCGATTCAGGCCGGCGGAAAGACCGTCGAGGCGGTGAATACCGGGCCGTCCACGCAGACCCGCTTCATCGCACTCCCCTCCGGCGTGCGCACCTCGACCGTGCACCCGGCGCAGCCCCCGACCGCGCAGGCCATGTATTCCTCCAGTGAGACCTGACACGGCAGCTCGAACTCGGCGGCCAGTGCCGCGCAGGCCTCGAGCATTGCGTGCGGACCGCAGGCGTAGAGCTCGACCTGGTCGCGCAGTTCCCGGCTCAGGCCCGCCAGCCAGGGCCGCGCGAGATCGGTGACGAAGCCGGGGTAGGCGCCCGGGATGTCCGCAAGCGAGGTCAGCCGGCAGGCAACGCCCCAGTCCTCGAGCAGGGGCATCGTCGCGATCGCCCCGTCGGGCAGACCCGGCCAGAGGATCTCCGAGGGCCGGGGCCGGAACGGGAACGGGACCTCCGACCCGAGGATCGCGCGGGTCTGCGCCCCCTGTCCCTGCCGCCGCAGGTGGTCGGCCAGGAAGATCATCGGCGGAATGCCGACGCCGCCGCCCAGCAGTAGGCGCAGCGGCCG
Source organism: Thioalkalivibrio sp. (assembly GCA_018224485.1). Lineage (GTDB taxonomy): Bacteria > Pseudomonadota > Gammaproteobacteria > Ectothiorhodospirales > Ectothiorhodospiraceae > Thioalkalivibrio. The sequence goes on from JAGTVE010000108.1 coordinate 5,129, forward strand.
GCCGGGGTTCAGCGTGAATGGATTTCCGATCGGGCCGAGCACGCTCAGTCGCATGCCCACCGGCTGCCGTGCCAGCGCCTCCGTGCCGTCGCCCACCACCTTGTACAGGAATTCGACCCATCCCGCCTCCGGGTCCACCCGCTGGATGGACAGCGGCCGGCGCATCGGCAGGCGCGGGTCGCACTGCAGGTGCACGAACTGGCCGGGCTTCGCGCGGGCGGCACACTCGGGTGCACGAAGCTTCAGCACCCACTGATCCGCGGCATGCGCGGAATGTTCGATGACCTCGGCGGCGTCCTCGAGAAAGATGGTCCCACGGTGGCTGCGGGCGACGTCGGTGTTCATGCGCTGTCCTCGGCGGGCAGGTTCCAGGCGGGCCGTCCAGCGACCCAGGTCTCTCTGACCTGGCCGGAAAACGTCCAGCCGATGAAGGGGCTGTTCGCGCCGGCGCTCAGCCAGCTCTCGGGGGTGATCTCGTGCACGGCCTCCGGGTCGAAGACCACGAAGTCTGCCGGTGCCCCGGGCTTCAGGCATCCGCCGTTCAGTCCGAGGATGCCGGCCGGACCGGCCGTGAGCCGTTCCAGTGCAGCGGACAGCGGCAACAGGTCCTCCTCGACCAGGCGCAGCGTCAGGGGCAGCAGGGTCTCCAGCCCGCTGATCCCGGGCCGGGTCTCGGCAAAGGGGCCGAGCTTGCTGTCGCTCTCGTGCGGCTGGTGATCCGAGCAGATCGCGCTGATGTCGCCGCGGGCCACCGCCTCGCGCAGGCCCTCGCGGTCACGCTGGGTACGCAGCGGCGGCATCACATGGCATAGCGGGTTGAAATCGGCCACGTCCATCTCGGTGAGGAAGAGTTGATGTGCGGCAACGTCTGCCGATA
>JAGTVE010000109.1 GCA_018224485.1 Thioalkalivibrio sp.
AGCCTGGGGTCGTTGGAGCGCACCGCGATCTTCGCCCGCATGCCCGGGTCCCGGGCCGCGCCCATGATCTCGATGATGTTCTGGCCGACCTCCGGGACCTCCAGCTTGAACAGCTCGATCAGGAACTCGGGGACCGTGCGGCTGATGAACAGCTGCGGGCCGCGCGCCTCCGGCCGGATCTCGCGCAGGTAACCCCGGAGCCGGTCGTTGTTGCGCACGGACTCGCGTGGAATCATGTGCTCGCGAGGCACGAAGGCCTCGGCATTGCCGCCGAGATCGATGTAGACACCGTTGCGGTCGGTCCGTTTCACGATGCCCATCACCAGCCCGCCGACCCGGGACTGGTATTCCTCCACCACCTTGGCGCGCTCCGCCTCGCGCACCTTCTGCACGATCACCTGCTTCGCCGTCTGTGCCGCGATCCGGCCGAAATCGACGGCCTCGACCGGCTCCTCGATCACGTCGCCGACCTCGATGTCCGGGTGCGTCTGCCGCGCGTAGGAAAGCAGGATCTGGTGCTCGGGCGACTCGAATTCGGGATCGTCATCGTCCAACACGGTCCAGCGCCGAAAGGCCTCGTAGTCGCCGGAGCTGCGGTCGATCTTGACCCTCACGTCCATCTTGCCGCCGTGGCGCTTGCGGGTCGCCATGGCCAGCGCCGACTCCAGCGCCTCGAAGATGACGCTCTTGTCCACGCCCTTCTCGTTCGACACGGCGTCGACGACCAGCAGGATCTCCTTGTTCATTCAATGCATCTCCACGACGTCGGCGGAATGCCACCGATGGTTCATCAACGACCGGATCCGGCCGGCTCCAGCAACCGCGCCCTGGCGATTGCACCGAATGGCAGCATGAAGGAATCGCCATCGACCTCGATCTCGATACCGTCACCGGACACGGACAGCAGGCGGCCACGGTAGTTGCGCCGGCCATGTTCGGGCCAGGCCAGCCGTACCTTCACTTCGCTGCCCAGGTACTGCCGGTACTGCGCGGCGGTGAACAGCGGGCGCTCGATTCCCGGGCTCGAGACCTCCAGGATGTAATCGCCCCGGATCGGCTCCTCGACGTCCAGCACCGCACTCACCTGCTCGCTGACATCGCCGCAGTCATCCACGGTGATGCCGTCCGGGTGATCGATGTAGAGCCGCAGCACTGCAGGCCGCGACCCCGCATGGTATTCGAGACCCCAGAGATCGAGGCCCAGCGATTCCACTATGGGCCTCAGCATCCCTCCGAGCTCTTCCGACTTCTCCAACGCGATCCTGCTCCCGGGCCCTGCAACGGCCCCGATTGACTCGCCGGGCGCGCCCGGCACCAATAAAAAAAGGGCGCCCTACCGCCCCCGGATGCGGTCGCCGGTCTTAACCGCGTCCGCCAAGCCTTCGCCACCCCGGATCACCGACCGGAGCCGGAGATCGCGGACCCAACAATAAAGGCCCCGGTTGGGGCCTCAAGGCATGTGCCTGCGGACGGCCTGCGGGATTGCTCCACGCGCCTGCCGGCCACCGGCGAACTCCATCTCAGCCCCATGGGATGACCGCCGTGCGGACCATCCTGCAAATCAGGGCCCGCGCGAGGTAAACCGCTCCATCCACGCGGGAGCGGCATGGTACCGCAAGGGCCTTTGCGCCGTAAAGGGCTACGGACGCGTGTCGGGAGAGTGGGAGCGGCCTCTGGCCGCGATCGGCGGGTGCTGGCGGGATCGCGCCGGGGGGGGATCGGGGACAGACGGGATCGGGGACAGATTTGAGATCTGTCCCCGATGTCACCTGTACCCTGCACCCTGAGCCACAAAAAAACCCGCGCCGGAGCGGGCCGCGGGTTTCGGCTGTTCATCATTGGTAGCGGGGGCAGGATTTGAACCTGCGACCTTCGGGTTATGAGCCCGACGAGCTGCCAGACTGCTCCACCCCGCACCGGAGAAACGAAAGAGTAGCAAAACGGCGTAATACGCGCAAGGCCCGAGGGCTTCGCGAGCCCCCGGCGACGGGGCCCGCGCGCCCCCGCCCATCAGCCACCGACCGCCTGTATCCGCCCGCACTCCACCCGCCGGATCCGGTCCTGTCCGGCCTTCTTGGCGGCCCGCAGTGCCCGATCGGCGGCACGGATCAGGGCCTCCGGGTCATGCATGTCGGCCTCCCTGCTCGCGAGACCGATGCCGATCGTAACCGGTACCGCCTGGCCGCCGGCCGTAATCCCCAGCGACCGGACCGCACCGTGCAGCCGCTCGGCCACGGCATGGAGGGAGCCGGTCTGAGTGTTCGGACAGATCACCAGGAACTCGGCGCCGCCCATCCGCGAGATGTGATCGCATCGGCGTCCGGATGCCCGAAGGGCCGAGGCCACGGCGATCACCACCTCATCCCCTACCCCGTGACCGTGCAGCCCGTTGATTCCCTGCAGACCGTCCACGTCGATCATCATCATGGCCAGCGGCTGCCGGTACCGGTCGGCGGCGCTCCACGCCCGGGCCAGGAACTCCATGCCCGCACGGCGGTTCGGCAGGTTCGTGAGCGGGTCCGTGAGCGCGGCTTCTTCCAGCCTGCGGTTGCTGATGGCCAGGTCGGAGGCCAGTCTCGCCAGGCGCGCCCGATGGTGTTCGCGCTCCTGGAGCAGGCTCACCTGGCGGGAGGCGGCGCGCAGTCGCAGCCGCATCAGTGGAGCACTGACCGGACCGGGCAGATAGTCGTCCGCATCCATCCCGAGTTGTTCGGGAGAACCGGCCTCGCCCTCGGCCCCGGTCAGCGCGATCAGGTAGACCGACCGTCCCCATTCCGTGGCGCGCAGCGAATGGCAGAACTCGAGATCTTCGCCGGCCGGACGTGCACAGTCGGTGATCACGACCTGCGGCACCACCTCCAGCGCGAGCGCCAGTGCCTCCTCCCTGTTCACTGCCGGATAGACCGTGTGACCCAGCCTGGAGACGATGCCGCCGAGCAGCAGGCGGGTCGGGGGATCCTCCTCGATCAGCAGCACGCGCAACGGCACCAGGTCGTGCCCGTGATCGCGGGGGACCGGTTCCGATCCCGACATACGCGCAAAGGGCTGGGCGAAGCGCACCGGAACCCTGAGCAGCTGACTCCATTCCCGCCAGTCGCCGACGATGCGCTCCATCAGCGTGTCCAGGGACTCGGCGTCGAGGCCGATCTGTGCCGCCTCGGTCACCAGTGCCGACCGCAGTTCCGCCCGCGCCGCCTCCGATGCGAATCCCAGATCCGCAACCCGACTCGCGAGCGCCAGTGCCTGCAGGATCCGCTCGGGCCGCGAACCGGGCGCAAACCCCGAGGCGGCCGGGCACCGATGGTAGTAGACCGGCTCCGCGAGCGTCTGCGGAATGCCAAACTCGCGCAGCAGTTCGGCGGTGCACTCGTCGTGGTCCGTCTGCAGGGCCTGCCGTTCCAGTCTCAGCAGCGGCGCATCCCCCTGTTCCGCCCTGCGCAGCACCTCATCGTATTCCGACGGGAAGGCGGTCGCCAGCGCAAGGCTGCCGATATCCGCAAGCAGTCCGCAGGCGAAGAGCTCCTCGACCCCCCGCAGACGCGCTCGCTGGCCGAACTCGCGGGCCGCCAGTGCCATCAGCAGCGACCGGGACCAGAAGCGCTCGTAGTCGAAGGCCTTGCAGGGGCCGTCGCGGTACTGATCCACCAGCGAGAAGCC
>JAGTVE010000110.1 GCA_018224485.1 Thioalkalivibrio sp.
CCGAAGGCGTACAGCAGCGACGCCTGGGTACCCTGCGCTCCCTGCCGCTGGAGTGCGGCACGCATGCGGTCGAGACGCGGCAGCACGGACATCGGTACCGGAGGAGCCACGATCTCATAGGGGACCAGGCGGGCCGCGGCATCAGCGAGCCAGCGGTCCAGAGACTCCCGATCCTTTTCATCGAGCTCGATGCCCAGGCGCCGGAGATGCTCGCGGTAGCGGTGGTCCCGGAGCACGCTGGCATCGAGTTCCACCTTGAAGTCCCCGTACTTCGTTTCGCGCACGTGCGTAACGAAGGCCCCGCTGCCCTCGATCCGCCCGCCGAACTCCGCGCGCACGGCCTCGGCCATCACGTCCATCGCCACGTCTCCCATTTCGATCTCCACCCCGATGCGTCGCGGGTGTCCATCGGGGTCGTCCGGCCAGGGCAATTCTCGAAAGCGGCTGCTCATCGCGGCTACGGCTCCTGGTCCCCCAGGTTGCAGGATCGGTGTTTGGCGGCGTCGCCCCGGATCATAGCGCAGCCTGTGTCCAGCGTCCGGCGGGAACCGGACCACGGTGGTGCTCGGCGGCTCCGCGGGCGGTCGGTTATGCTTGCGCCCTGGCATCTGGCGCGGGATCCTCGCCGGGAGGCGAATGTTCCATGGATCACATCTACCTGCATGACCTCGAAGTTGAAGCCGTGATCGGCATCCATGCCTGGGAGCAGCGGATCCGGCGCCGCCTGCGCTTCGACATCGAACTGGACACGGATATCCGGTCCGCCTCGGACTCCGGAGACATCGGCGACACAATCGATTACGCGGCCGTCGCCGACTGTGTCCGCGCGATCGTGACCCGCGGGCCCCACGTGCTGCTCGAGGGCCTGGCCGAGGAGATCGCGCAGACGCTGCTGGAACGGTTCGGCAGTCAAGCGATCCGCCTGACCGTGGGCAAGCCGGGCGCGATACCGGGCGTCCGCGAGGTCGGCATCGTTATCGAACGGAACCGCTCTTGAATTCCGGATCCAGGCCGCCCAGGCGTGCCTTCGTCGGACTCGGCAGCAACGTCGAGCCGGCAAGCCACCTGCGCACGGCCCTGGCCGCGATTGCCGGTGCCTTTGAGGCGGTGCGGCGTTCCCCGGTCTGCGCCAGTCCCGCGGCCGGCTATCACGGGCCGGACTACTGGAACCTCTGCGTCGCCTTCGACACTTCACTGTCTCCGATGGAACTGGTTGGATGGCTGAAGCAGCTGGAGGCAAGCCTGGGCCGCCGGGCCGGCGAGCCGCGCCATGCCCCGAAGACCCTGGACGCGGACCTGTTGCTGCTGGGCCGGGTGGTATCGGCGCGACCACCCCTTCCCCATCCGGAGATCCTCACCCGCACCTATGTGCTCGGGCCGCTGGCGATGCTGGCGCCGGAGCTGCCGCTACCCGGCAGCGAGCGAATGCTCGGCGACATCTGGCGTGGTGTGCAATGCACCGGGCACCTCGAGGTCCTCTCCCCGGATCCTCTCCAGCCGTGAGGGCCCTGCGCCACCCCCGACGATGAAAGTCTCCCTCCCCCGCGTGCGGGGGAGGGCTGGGGTGGGGGTGCGGCGTTTGGCCCGGCCCTCACCCCCGACCCCGTTACTCCGGGCATCCTGCCCTCCGCCCTTCGGGCCCGCCTGCGGCGGTTCGAAATCCGCTCCCGGCGGATTTGTCCCGCAAGCAGGAGAGGTGAGAAATGCGCCGCCTTCACGCTAACAAGGCCCTCCTCAGGCCGCGCCCTGGGTTTTGCACCATCATGGTGCGCAAATTCCAGCGAGTCCGTTCGGTTTTGGTGCGTCCATACCGCCCGCGATGACCATTGGATCGCAAATGGCCCCCGAGCCGTCCCCGGCAGTCGTTGGCACGAGGCGTGCAAGACGCCCCACGTCTAGATGACACCTTTCGTCCTGCGTGGACAAACCAGCTCTAGCGACAAGGAGTGAACGATGAAAATGATCATGGCGATCATCAAGCCCTTCAAGCTTGATGATGTTCGCGAAGCAATATCGGAAATCGGCGTGCAGGGCATGACGATGACTGAGGTAAAGGGGTTCGGTCGCCAGCGTGGCCATACGGAGCTCTACCGGGGTGCCGAGTACGTGGTGGACTTTCTGCCCAAGGTCAAGCTCGAGGTCGCGGTGGATGACGACACGGTCGACCGTGTGGTCGAGGCGATCACGAAGTCCGCGAGCACGGGCAAGATCGGCGACGGCAAGATCTTCATTTCGCCCATTGAGCAGGTCGTGCGCATCCGCACCGGCGAGACCGGCGCCGAGGCGCTTTGATCCACCTGGACTGAACTCACGTTTACTGGAGAAATCCGATCATGGAACAGCAAGTAGCAGAACTTGCCTACGCCCTCGACACCTTTTATTTCCTGATAGCGGGTGCCCTGGTGATGTGGATGGCCGCGGGCTTCACGATGCTCGAGGCAGGCCTCGTCCGCAACAAGAGCACCGCCGAGATCCTCACGAAGAACGTCGCGCTGTATTCGATTGCAAGCGTGATGTACATGATCGTGGGTTACAACATCATGTACAGCGACGGGATCAGCTCGATCATTCCGGGCATCGAGTTCTTCATCTCCGGTGACAACACCGCGGAAGAGATGCTGGCGAGTGACGGCGATATCTATTACTCCAACCGGGCCGACTTCTTCTTCCAGGTCGTGTTCGTGGCCACCGCGATGTCCATCATCTCGGGCGCGGTCGCCGAGCGCATGAAGCTGTGGGCCTTCCTTGCCTTCGCGGTCGTGATGACCGGCTTCATCTACCCGATCCAGGGCTTCTGGAGCTGGGGTGGCGGCTTCCTCTCCGAATTGGGTTATGTCGACTACGCCGGATCCGGAATCGTCCACTTTACCGGGGCGGTCGCGGCCCTGGCCGGGGTGCTTCTTCTCGGCGCACGCAAGGGCAAGTACGGTCCGAATGGCGAGATCAATGCGATCCCGGGTGCAGCGCTGCCGCTGGCTACCCTCGGAACCCTGATCCTCTGGCTCGGCTGGTTCGGCTTCAACGGCGGTTCCGAGCTGAAGGTCTCGGATCTCGCATCCGCCAACAACGTGGCCGCGGTTTTCGCGAACACCAATCTCGCGGCTGCGGGTGGCACGATTGCGGCCCTGGTCGCGTCCCGCCTGCTGTTCGGCAAGGCCGATCTGACCATGGCCCTGAACGGTGCTATCGCCGGTCTCGTGGCCATTACGGCCGATCCGCTCAGTCCGTCGGCGTTGCTGGCCGCCGTAATTGGCGCGATCGGTGGGGTGATCGTCGTCTTCTCGATCGTCGCACTGGACAAGATAAAGATCGACGACCCCGTCGGTGCGATCTCCGCCCACGGTAGCGCCGGGATCTGGGGTGTGCTGGCGGTGCTGCTGTCCAACCCGGATGCAACCGTCTTCGGCCAGATCAGCGGCCTGGTGGCGATCTTCCTCTTCGTCTTCATTGTCAGCCTGATCGTCTGGTTCATCCTGAAGCTGGTGATGGGTATCCGACTGTCCGAAGAGGATGAATACCTGGGCGCCGACGTGTCCGAGTGCGGACTCGAGGCGTACCCGGAGTTCGTCAAGAAGGCGTAAGTGACTTGGGTGCCCGGAACCGGTGTTCCGGGCACCCCAGACCGAGTCTCCTCCGACACCGACCATATAGTCTCCCAGGGCTTGAAATCGGTGATTGCGGGCGCAAATGCGCCCGCTTTTTTTTGTCCGGCGTCCGAGCGCCGAGAGGGCTCGCCTCCCACGGGGGCCAGGGCGGGCATGTGGGAGCGTGCCTCGCACGCGAACGCGCCGCAGGCGCGCCAGACGCCGGCGCACCACCCGACGCCCATTCGCGTGCGAGGCACGCTCCCACAGGGGCAGGGGCAGGGGCAGGGGCAGGAGCAGGAGCAGGGGCAACAGGCAGGGGCGAACCTGCGAGCCGATCAGCATCTGCGTCATCTGCGTCATCTGCGGTTCACTCCGGCAGCAGACCTACGATCTTCATGCCGCAACACGACACGCTCGGCGATCACTTCTTCGCAGCGGCCTTGCGGGCGCGGTGGCGGGCGTTCAGGCCGTTCACCACATCGCCGGTGATGTTCAGGCCTTCGTTGCCCACCCAGATCTGCCCGCCGCTCTGGATGCTGAAGATGTAGTCGCAACCGGCGGTCTTGTTGTATTCCTTAAGGTAGGCCACCAGTTCGTCGGTGATCTCCTTCATCATCTCCACCTGCATGCGGTCCAGGCGGTCC
>JAGTVE010000111.1 GCA_018224485.1 Thioalkalivibrio sp.
AGTTCCTTCTGGTACAGACTGGCGAGATGGGTGCCCGCCAGCGCCACCGCAATCAGCAACAGCAGGAACGAGAGGCTAATCCAGCGCATTGATGCGTTCTCCAAGCTCGCGGATGCGACCGGGCAGTCCCGTGCCGCGCAAGTTCCGGTCCTCCGACGATTCCTGTCCCAAAAGGACGGCGCGGCGCAGCCCCAGCCTGGCACTGGTGAGGAAGACCGCGTCCGCGCGGCCGATCCGCTCCAGGGTCAGGTTGGCCGTTCGCGCTGCGACCCCGAGGGTCCCGGCGTGCTCGAGCAGCCATCCGCGCCGGGTTCCGGCCACCCCGTGGCCGGCCAGTTCCGGGGTCAGCAGCACGCCCTCCTCCAGGATGAAGACATTGCTCTGGGTCGCACAGCGTACGTCGCCTCCGGCATCCAGCATCAGCCCCTCGTCCCAGTCCCCGCCCCACTCCCGGCGTGCCAGCACGTTCTCGAGCCGGTTCAGGTGTTTGCAGCCCGGAGCCGGGCTGGGGGCAGCGCGGGTCCTGCATACACCCACGCGGAGCATATGCGAAGTTTCCGGAATGTCCACTGCCGCGCCGCCCATCACCACGCGTGTGGGCCGCGGGCGTGCCGGCACCGCGTAACCGCGCGGTCCCGGCCCCCGAGTGACGATCAGCTTCGCCATCGACGCAACATCAATGGAGACCCGGGCCAGTTCCTCCAGGCAGGTCCGTTCTGACGGCGGCGGAATGCCGAGCAGCTCCAGCCCACGGCACAACCGGGCCCAGTGCCACCCCCACAGCACCGGCCGGTCGGCCTGCATCCGCACGGTCTCGAACACGCCGTCGCCAAACTGCAGGCCGCGGTCGCTGGCCTCGACCGTCGTTCCCGGCTCTCCGTTCACCAGGATGGTCATGGCCGCAGCGCATCCAGCAGCCCGTGGGCCTTGTGACGGGTCTCGCGCAGTTCGGCCCTGGGGTCGGAATCCGCGACAATCCCCGCGCCGGTCCGAAAGCGGATCTCCGCACCGCGGATCACCAATGTGCGAATCAGGATATTCGTGTCCATCACCCCGTGGCGACTGATGTAGCCGCAGGAACCGGTGTAGGCGCCCCGCGGCGCACCCCGCTCCAGCTCCTGAATGATCTGCATGCTGCGGATCTTCGGGCAGCCGGTGATCGTCCCCCCGGGAAAGGTGGCGCGGATCAGGTCTCCGGGGGTTGTCCCCGGGCGCAGCCGCGCCTGCACGGAGGAAACGATGTGGTGCACGCGACGATAGCTCTCTATGGTCATGAAATCCGCGACATGCACCGTTCCGGTCCGGGCGACGCGACCGAGATCGTTCCGTTCGAGGTCGACCAGCATCACGTGTTCGGCCTTCTCCTTGGCATTGATCTTCAGCTCGTTCCAGAGTGCCTGGTCCTTCACGCTGTCCGTATCCCTTCGGCGGGTGCCCGCGATCGGCCGTGTCTCCGCAAGTCCGTTGCGCACGCTGACCAGCCGCTCGGGAGACGAGCTGACCACGTCGCCGCCGGGCAGCCGAAGCCAGGCGGCAAACGGCGCCGGGTTGGCCTTCCGCAGGCGCCGGTACAGGTCCGCGGAATCCACCGGACCCGGGGCCCGCACCCGCCATTCGCGCGAGAGGTTGGCCTGGAAGCAGTCACCGTCCCGGATGTAGCCCAATGCGCGACGGACTGCGCGCAGGTATTCGCCCGCCGGTGCCTCCTCGACACTGAGCGCGGGCCAGGTCCCGGGGTGCCACGCCCCGGTATCCTGGAGGTCGCGGCAGACCTGTTCCCAGCGTCCCGGGTCGCCCGATTCATCGACGAAACAGGTCCGTTCCTGACGGTGATCGATCACCAGTGCGGCGGGGAATTCCGTGGCCAGGGCCCGCGGCAGCCAGGGATCCGATTGGCATGTGCCGAGCGCCGGCTCGAGATTCCACGCGAGTTCGTACCCCAGGTATATGAACCATCCCCCCAGAAACGGCAGGTCCGCGTGTTCCGGCTCGGCCGGCGGCGCGTCGAAGGCGCCGACATTCTGCAACTGTGCGACCACCGCACTCCCGTCGCCCGCGATGGTGCGCCCGGGAAAGGCGAACAGGATCGAGAATCGAGCCGGCCCCTGCCCGATCAGGGCCGACTCGAGCAGATGCGGGTAGCGCTCCGGAAAGGTCCGGGCCAGCGCAAAGAGATCCGCGCCGGTCGCGATCGGCCGGACGGACACGGCGCCTGCTACAGCGTGCGGAACAGCAGTGTGCCGTTGGTGCCACCGAAACCGAACGAGTTGGACAGCGCCACCCGGGTGTTCATGTCGCGGGCCTCGTTCGCCACGTAGTCCAGGTCACAGCCCTCACCGGGGTTGTCCAGGTTGATCGTCGGCGGTGACACCTGGTTGTGCAGGGCCAGCACCGAGAACACGCCCTCGATCCCGCCGGCCGCCCCGAGCAGGTGGCCGGTCATCGACTTGGTCGAGTTCACCAGGACCCGCGAGGCATGGTCCCCGAGCGCGCGCTTCAGGGCCATCGTCTCGGCCAGGTCCCCGGCCGGAGTCGACGTTCCGTGGGCGTTGATGTACCCCACCTCGGTCACGTCGACACCGGCGTCCCTGATGGCCCGCAGCATGCAGGCCGCAGCGCCTTCCCCGCCCTGCGAAGGCTGCGTCATGTGAAAGGCATCGGAGTTCCAGGCGAAGCCCCCGAGCTCGCAGTAGATCCGGGCGCCGCGCTTCTTCGCGTGCTCGTATTCCTCGAGCATCAGCACGCCCGCGCCGTCACTGAGCACGAAGCCGTCCCGGTCGCGGTCCCAGGGCCGCGATGCGCGCGCCGGATCGTCGTTGCGGGTCGACAGCGCCCGGGCTGCGGCGAAGCCGCCGATGCCGAGCGGCGTGGTCGCCATCTCCGCGCCGCCGGCCAACATCGCATCGACGTCGCCGTAGGCGATCATCCTCGCCGCGTCGCCGATGTTGTGGGTACCCGTTGCGCAGGCCGACACAATGGAGATGTTCGGACCCTTCAGGCCCTTCATGATCGAAAGATTGCCCGCCACCATGTTGATGATGGCGCTGGGCACGAAGAATGGAGAGATCTTGCGCGGCCCACCCTTCAGATAGGCCGCGTAGGAACGCTCGATGTAGGGCAGACCGCCGATTCCCGAGCCGATCGCGACGCCGATCCGATCCGCGTTTTCCTCGTCTACCTCGAAGCCGGAGTCCTCGAACGCCTGCAGACCCGCGGCGAGCCCGTAGACGACGAAGGTGTCCATCTTCTTCTGCTCCTTCACCGGGACATAGGCGTCCGCGTTGAAGTCGCGCACCGCACCCGAGATGCGCACCGGCATCGCCGAGGCGTCGAAGACGTCGATGGGCGTGATGCCGCTCCTGCCCGCGACAATGTTCTCCCAGGCCGACTCCACCGTCGAACCGACCGGGGAAACGATGCCGAGACCCGTAACCACCACACGACGCTTAGACACTGACTCTCTCCCTACAGGGCGGAACAACAAGGCGAGGGGCCGCACTCGACCTGGCGCGAGCGGCCCCTGGCTTCAGTGCACTGGAACGGCCGAAGCCGATAAGGCCTAGTCCTTCAGGTTGGCCTGTATGTAGTCGACCGCCTGCTGCACCGTGGTGATTTTTTCGGCCTGTTCGTCCGGAATCTCCGTCTCGAATTCCTCTTCGAGGGCCATGACCAGCTCCACGGTATCCAGTGAGTCCGCGCCGAGATCCTCGACGAATGACGCGGTGTTGGTGACGTCCTCTTCCTTTGCGCCCAGTTGCTCGACAACGATCTTCTTGACGCGTTCTTCAATGCTGCTCATGTACGGCATCCCCTCTGGATGTGTGGCGATCAATTTTCGAGCGCCATTCTAGTGAAAAGCCCCGATTCGATCCAGCACACGAGCCGGACCGTTCCGGGTTGGCCGGGGCTTTGTGCTGCCCCTGGAAGGTTCATCAATGCATGAACATTCCGCCGTTAACGTGCAGTGTCTCCCCAGTAATGTAGCCACCATCCGGTGACGCGAGAAAGGAGACCGTGGCGGCAACCTCTTCCGGCTGCCCGAGCCGGCCGAGCGGAATGCCCTCCAGGAGCTTCGCGCGGGTCTCGTCCGGAAGTTCGCGGGTCATGTCGGTATCGATGAAGCCCGGCGCAACGGTGTTCACGGTGATGTTCCGGCTGCCCACCTCGCGGGCGAGCGACCGGGCGAAGCCGGCCAGGCCCGCCTTCGCGGCGGCGTAATTCGTCTGACCGGGATTTCCGGTGGAGCCAACTACCGAGCCGATCAGGATGATGCGCCCGCGCCGCGCCTTCATCATGCCCTTGAGTATCTTCTGCGTCAGCCGGGCCGCGGCAGTGAGGTTGGTCTCGATGATGCTGTCCCACTCCTCGTTCTTCATGCGCATCAGGAGGTTGTCCCGAGTAATGCCCGCGTTGTTCACGAGCACCTCGATCACACCCTCGCGTTCCTGAATGTCGCTGAGTGCAGCCTCGATCGAGACGGTATCGGTGATGTTCATCACTACACCGCGACCTCCGCCGACCTCCGAAAGCGCCGACGAGATTGCGTCCGCTCCGCGCGGCGTGGTGGCGGTGCCCACCACCCGCCAGCCATCCGAGGCCAACCGCCGTGCGATGGCGGCTCCGATCCCACGGCTGGCACCGGTCACCAGTGCTGCGCCTCTCGTGTCGGACATCAATCTTTCCTCTGTAGGTTCGCGGGTTGGAACGGATGCGCTCAGGCCCCGAGCGCTGCCAGTGCACGAGCCAGGCCCGGCTCGTCGCCCACCTCCAATGCCTGCAGATTCCGGTCGATGCGCCTGGCCAGTCCGGTCAGGACCTTGCCCGGTCCCGCCTCCACCAGGATCCGGACGCCGCCCGCGCGCATCGTCTGCACGGTTTCCACCCACCGCACCGGACGGTAGAGCTGCTCGGCGAGGATGGCACGGAGTGCCTCCACGGTCTGCACCGGGGCGGCGGAGACATTGTGCAGGACGGGGATCTCCGGCAGCCTCACGTCGGTGGTGGCCAGCCGGGCCGCGAGCCGTTCGGCGGCGGGTCGC
>JAGTVE010000112.1 GCA_018224485.1 Thioalkalivibrio sp.
CCGCGCGCCTGATGCAGCGGCTGAGCGCGGGGATCTTCGCGTTCATCGGTGTGTGGGTGCTGGCGGTCGCGTTCTGGAATCATGCCGGGGCGTGAAGGCGGGGCCGCCTTTATGCCGGTGCAGCCGGTGGATGATTCCGTGAGACTGGGGCGCGGCGCTGGCCCTGGCCCGCACCCTCGGCCCGCACCCCCAGCCCCTCTCGCGCAAGCGGGAGAGGGGAGAATGTGCGACTGACATTTCAATTCAGCTGCAGGATCGCGGTCGCGACGCCGAAATAGATGATGATCCCGATCACGTCCACCACCGAGGTGATCAGGGGGGCGCTGGCGGTTGCCGGATCCAGCTCCAGGCGCGTGAGGATGAACGGCAGGGTCATCCCGAACATCGACCCGAACAGCACCACCAGGAACATCGCGATCGCGATGGCGTTCGCGACCGCGAAGTCGCCCAGCCAGTTGCCGGCGAGCCAGATGGCGGCCGCCATCGCGAATCCCAGTGCCGTGGCCACCAGGACCTCCTTCGTTCCCAGTCGCAACCAGTCGCGCATCTGGATGTCGCCGGTTGCCAGGGCGCGCACCATCAGCGTCGAGGCCTGGGCCCCGGCATTTCCGCCCGTGGCGATGACCATCGGGAGGAAGAAGACGAGGGTCACGACGGCCTCGATCGACGCCTCGAAGAGGGCGATGGCGGCCCCGGACAGGATGTTCACCGCGACCAGGATCACCAGCCAGCCGACGCGCTTGCGATAGAGCAGGCGCATGCTGGCCTCGCGCATGGACAGCGGGAGATTGGCCACGGCCGCCATGCGGTGGAAGTCCTCCGTGGTCTCGTCACGGATGATGTCGAGCACGTCATCCACGGTGATGATGCCGAGAAGCGCACCGTTCTCATTGACCACCGGCAGCAGGTCGAGGTCGTAGTGGCTGATGCGTCGCGCCGCCTCCTCCTGGTCCTCGTGGGCCTCGATGCTGATGATGTCGGTGTGCAGGACCGTTTCGACGCGCGCACGCGGGCGGCTCAGCAGCAATTCCTTCAGCCGCGCCCATCCCAGCAGCTGGCCCTCCGGCGAGACGGCGAAGATGGTGTTAACGGTCTCCGCAATCTCGCTGTGTTCGCGCAGGTGATCCAGCGCCTCCTCCACCGTCCATTCCGGGCGCACCGTTGCGAACTCCGGGGTCATGATGCGACCGGCGCTCTCCTCGGGGTAGGCGAGCAGTGCATTGAGCACCCGCTGGTCGTATTCGGGCAGCGCGCCCAGGATCGTGCCGGCGTGTTCGTTCTCCAGTTCGTGCAGCACGGCCGCCGCATCATCGTAGGACAGCTGCCCGATCAGCCGGGTCGCCTGGTCGTGATCGAGATCCTCCAGCAGCAGCGTCTGCTGTTCGGTGGGCAGGTGCGCGTAGATGTCGGCCGCAGGTTCGTGGTCCAGGTGCTCGAACAGGCCCTGCCACTGCTGACGGGGCAGTTTCGTCAGCGCGTGGGCGATGTCCTGCGCCGCATGGGTGTCGATCAGCTCTCGGAGGTGCCCGGCATCGCGCGCCTCCAAAGTCGTGCGCAGGACATCGGCGAGGGTCTGTTCTTCCTGGATCACGGTGTTCATGGTGGCGCTATCAGACCCCGCCCATGGTGATGTTGAAGATTCCCACCGCCAGCGCGAAATAGATCAGGATGCCGAAGATGTCTGCCAGCGACGTGACCAGCGGCACGCTGGCGGTTGCCGGGTCCAGCTTCAGCCGGCTCAGAATGATCGGCAGCAGCATGCCGACCACACTGGCTGCGGCCACGATCAGGGTCATTGCGGTTGCGACCAGCAGCGCCAGTTCATATCCGCCCCGCCAGAGTCCGATCAGCGACACGGCGAGGCCCATGGTCAGACCCAGCGCGACGGAGACGCCGATCTCCTTGCCCCAGAGCTTAAGCCAGTCACGGGCGGTGACCTCGCCGGTTGCGATCGCCCGGACCATCAGCATCGAGCTCTGCGCGCCGGCGTTGCCCCCGGAGGCAATGATCAACGGCAGGAAGAAGACCAGGGCCACCAGCGCCTCGATCGCCTCCTCGTAGCGAGAGATCACGTAGCCGCCCATGGTATTGAAGGCGACCAGCACCAGCAGCCAGCCGACGCGCTTGCGGAAGAGCAGCAAGGGGCTCGCGGTCTGCAGGCTCAGGGTGAGGCTGCCGACGGAGCCCATCTTGTGAAAGTCCTCGGTCGACTCGGCCTCCAGCAGGTCCACCACGTCGTCGACGGTGACGACGCCGAGCAGCACCCCGTCCTCGCCGACCACCGGGAGGGTCTCGAGATCGTAGTGCTGGATCAGGCGCGCGGCCTCGGTAGGCTCCTCCAGCACGGAGACGGACACCGGCGAGGCATCCTGCAGCAGCGTTGCGACCGGGTCCACCGGGCGACCGCGCAGGAAGTGCCGGATCGGTACCGCCGCCAACAGCCGCCGGTCCGCATCCACGACGAAGATCACGTTGTTGGAGTGTTCGTCCGCATTGCGGCGGATGAACGCCAGGGCCCGCCAGATGTTCCAGTCCGGTTCCACCGCCACCACGTCCGACGACATCACCCGGCCGACCGAGTTTTCCGGGTAGTTGAGCTGCTTCAGGGCCCGCCGGATGGCGCGGAAGGGCAGCAGCCGCAGATACTCGCGGACTTCGTCTTCGTCCAGCGACTGCAGCAGCGCGGTGAGGTCGTCGGTGTCCATCTCCGACAGCAGGAAACGGGCGTCGGCACGCGGCGTCGCGGCGAGCAGCCGGACCTGGTATTCACGATCGAGATAGCCGAAGACGTCCGCCTTGCGCCCCGGCGGGAGGCGGTTGAACACGGCGGGGAGATCATCGCTGGAGAGCTCCATCAGCACCCAGGCGATGTCCTGGACGCGCATGAAGTCGAGCGTCTCCTGCAGTGCGTCGCGATCGTCCAGGCGCACCAGCTCCTGGATCTCGACGACGAACTGCTCCAGGTTGTGTTCCATGCCCATCTCCTGGCCGTTCCGGGCCCCAACCGGAACGCTGTTCGCGCCGGTTGCGGCGCACCCTCGGACTCTGGCGCGGGAACAGTATGCGGATCAGCGCGTGCCTCGACCCTCCTCCGTCAGCGGAGGACTGGCTTCAGGCAGCGAGATCGCGGGGGAAATCACACGAGGCCCGGCCCAACTTCCACGTGCCCTGCAGAAGAAGACCGGACCAGGAGGGGGGTCTGCTACCGCAGGGCTTGACTAGATCGACTGCGTCGGTTGCGTTTCAAGGCAGATACCCAAGCATCGGATAGCGTCGAGATTGTAACGGAGGACTGCCCTGGGCGAAACTGGAACGTCCTCCGGGATGGCCGCGTTTGCAAGGTGGTTCCGATGCGCTTGACCCCGCCCGCCGGGGGAGTACCGTGTCCCTCGACCCCGTAGGCTGGGGCAAGCGCAGCGGACCCACCATCAGCCCCAGGACCCACTGCCGCACCCCAAGCCCCCGAACCAAATCCGGGCGCCGGGGTCCCTGCGCAGGGGTCAACCGGGAAAACCAGATGACGATGCCGTCCAACACCGTGCTCGAGTGCCGATCCCTCAGCTTCGCCTATCGCGGCGGCGCAGGCTCCGCGACGGTCCTGAGC
>JAGTVE010000113.1 GCA_018224485.1 Thioalkalivibrio sp.
AGCCACGGACCCGTGGGAAGGCCGAGCGCGTCCAGACGGTCCTTCCAGACGTTCAGGTGCGCCTTTTCCTCGAGCGCAAAGCCCAGCGAAACGATGCCGTTGTGATCCAGCGGCACCGCCCGCACACGGAACTCGTCCTCGTCCCGCAGGACTCCGCCGGGGGCCTCCAGCGGTTCCCGGGCCTCGCGTTCGAAGTGCCGCGCGGAACGAAACCGCGCGCGGTGCAGCCGGCCGTCGGCGCGTAGTTCCGCCGCGTCGATCACCAGCTCGACCGGGAAGTTCTGCACCAGGTTCCAGGTATAGCCCAGTACCCGGTGCAACACCCGGTCGAGGAAGCCGGGCGGACCGTAGAGGCGCAGGTGTTTCGAACGGCCCACCATCAGGCGCAGCAGGCTGTCGAAACCAATGAAGTGATCCATGTGCGTGTGCGACACGAAGGCATCGGTGATCCGCAGCACCTGCCTCGCCGGCAGCGTACCGATCTCGCCGAGATCGAACAGCAGCGCGCGCCGCCGGAACTGGAAATCGATATACAGCACCGGGTCGCCCGTGGTCCCGTTCACCAGATGCGTCTGGAACTGTGGGCGCATCGCGCCTCCTTACCCCTCGACCGAGGCCGCCCCGGGCACCGGATGCATGATTCGGGGCCCGGCCATCGCTCCACCGATCCGGATCATAGCCCTACGATGCGCCGGGGCGGACACCGGCGCAACAGGGGAAATGGTGGCGGACTCACTGCCCGGGCGCGTAGAGATCCGTATCGGGATGGAAGGCGAACCACGCAAACCAGTAACTGACCAGGCTGGTGATCTCCTCTCCCTGCTCATCCAGCACCCGGCCGGTCTGGGCATCCGAATCGATGAGGATGGTGATCGGTTCGCCGGCCAGTTCGTCCTCGACCTCGTGCCGGCCGGTGGCGGGGAATGCGGGCAACGGATAGGCGCGTGCCTGGCCGTCGATCTCGACGCCGAGTATCGGAGTCTTCGGATGCTGGCCGTGCGTCCGGAAACGGACCGGGAACATCAGGGCCTCGTCCTCGGCGTACTCAACATAGGGATCGCGGTCGTAGTTGCGGGAGTAGTCCGTATCACGCGAGAGCACAAGGCTATCCGGGTGTTCCTCCCGCCATGCTCTCCAGGTCGTGTTCGCGGTCGGAACGGTCTCCAGGTTCTCGCCACGCCTGGGGCCGCTGATCGCCGTTGCCCCGATCTGCGACCAGAGCGACTCGCTCCGACGGTCGTAGAGCAGCACGTCGGAATTGTAGAGCAGCCCCGACACACCGAGCATCAGCCGGGTGCCGTCGGGCTCCTCCGCCTCGAAGGCCAGGCCGGAGAAGCACAGGGGGCAATAGGTCACGGCGATGGGCTCACCCGCAAAGAGGTCGTTCACGATCTCATGATAGTTCATGATGCCAAGCGGGTAGGCCTTCGCGACTCCGTTTCGGTGGACCCCAAGCACGCGATCGTCGTCCCCCAACCAGTGGGCCTGGCCGGGCGACAGGAACTCTGGATCGGTGAGGGCCGGGATGCCATCCCGGGGCGGCCCACCCCGCTGGATCTCGGACGCTGGAACTTCGGCCTGCGAAACATCGAATCCGTTCATGGTGTGCGCCTTCGAGCAGCCCCAAACCCCCGAGAGAACGAGGGCCGCGACCAGCAGTCCAGCCGTGCCCAGCAGTTTCCGGGGCCGTACGGGGCGAAGATTCAGGTTCTTGTTCATGGGGGCACCTCCGAGTGCAGACTATCCCCCCGCCGTCTGCCACGCAGTACGTGATGCTACGTAAGATTCCTGGCGGCCGGACGACCCGGCACCGACTTCGTCCGGGGAATGGAGAACGTATGAACCGCTACAGTTTCTTTGGTCCCCTGCCCGCGCTCGCGGGGCTTGAGGACCCGGCCCCCGCGCCGACGTGGGAACGAACCGTCGGCGGGCTCGGCGTCGGCATCGCAGGGGGCGCCCTGTTCGCGCTCGCCGGGGCCCCGCTGGCCTGGATGCTGGGGGCGCTGATCGCGGTCACCGCGATCAGCCTCGGGGGCGCCCGGCTCGCGATTCCTGCGCGGCTGCGCACCGTGATGGTCGCGGTGCTCGGTGTGATGCTGGGCGCGGCCTTCACGCCCGAGATCGGCGCGCAGATTGCGGCCTGGGGGGCGGCTGTGTTGGTCATGCTCGGGTTTCTGGTGACCACCATGGGGCTGGTGGTCGTGTTTTTTCGCATCGGAATGGGTATGGACCCGGCCACGGCATATTTCTCCGGGGCGCCGGGTGGTATCACGGAGATGGTGCTCGCGGGAGAGGCCCACGGCGCGGATGGCCGCGTGATCACCCTGATGCACGCGACCCGGATCCTCGTGATCGTCGCGGTGATCCCGTTCTACTTCCGGGTACTCGAAGGCATCGACGTGCCGACACTGCCGCCGGCCTCGGCAAGCCTCCTGCAGACCCCCGTCTTCGACGGCCTGCTGCTGGCGGCATGCGCGGTGGGCGGCTACTGGATCGCGCGCCGGCTGCGGGTGCCGGCCGCCGCCCTGGTTGGCCCGATGCTCCTCAGCGCCGCGGTGCACATCGCCGGCTGGACCTCGGCCTCGCCCCCGTTCGAACTGATCGCCGCCGCCCAGGTGGTGGTCGGCACGGCCCTGGGGGCGCGATTCGCCGGACTGACGCTGGGACGTGTCTGGCCCCACCTCCTCGTCGGCGCCGGGTCGGCGGTGATCATGATGGGCCTGGCCTGGGTCACCGCGGTGCTGTGCGCATCCGCCCTCGACCTCGATCGTGCGGGTCTTCTGCTGGCCCTGGTTCCCGGCGGACTGGTCGAAATGGGCCTCATTGCGCTGTCACTGGACGTCGACACCGCGATGGTGTCGACCCTCCACGTGCTGCGGATTGCCGCGATCATGCTGATCGCTCCGATCGTCTTCACGTTGATCAGCCGCCACGTCCTGCGTCGCCGCCCCGGAACAGGGCGGCGCTGAGGTGGAGGGAGGCCCATCGCGACGGTGCGTCGGGGTTTAATCCCCCGGGTGACGCACCGGTGCGTGGAGCTCGAGGCGCGGCGCGTCGTCGAAGACCAGGGTGATCGGCACCCGCTGCCCCGCTCGCAACGGCTCATGCAGATCGATCAGCATCACGTGCAGGCCGCCGGGCTCGAGTACCGTAAGGGAATTAGCCGGCAGGGCGATCTGCCCCACCTCGCGCATCCGCATCATGCCATCGACCATCTCGTGGTCGTGGAGCTCGACGGCCCTGGAAACGGCGCTCTCCGCGGCGATCAGGGCCAGGTTCCGGCCACCCGTGTTCCGCAGCACCATGAAGGCCGCGGTGTTCGGCTGCCCCGGCGGCAGCAGCCGCACGAGGGGCTGATCGATCTTCACCGGATGCGGCCCGGACCCGCGCGGATCGTCGTCCGCGTGTGCGGCGGCCACCAGGATGACCAGCAACGCGAACAGTAACGATCTACCCATCACTCACTCCTCACTCAGCAGCGGGCGCACGGCCTCCAGGATCTTCACGGATCCCGCGCCGTGCGGTAGCGTCTCCACCAGGCGACCATCCGGCCCGATCACGTAGATGTACGAGCTGTGATCGACTGAATACCCCATCTCCGAACCGGTGTCCACGCGTTGCCACGCGGCTCCGTAGCGTCGGCCCGCCTCGGCCAGTTCCGCCTCGCTTCCGGTGACCCCGAGGATGTTCGGGTGGAAGAAGCCGGCGTACTCGGCCAGTTGTTCCGGCCGGTCGCGTTCGGGATCGACGCTGACGAAGACGCCCTGCACCCGCTCGAGCTCCGTGGCGTCGAGCTGGCGCAGGGCCTGACGCATCACCGCCATCGACGTCGGGCATACGTCCGGACACGAGGTGTAGCCGAAATACAGCAGGACGACCTGTCCGCGGTGGTCCGCAAGACTGAAGGCCTGCCCGTCACGGGATAGTGCGAAATCCCCGCCCTGGGGCGCAGTAGCGAGCGGCGGCGTCCGGTGCCCCGAATCGCGATCAGCCGGTTCCGGTTTCCAGACCAGTCCGAACGCAATCAGTGCAAGCGACAGGACGAGGATCAGTCCCCACCAGTGAACTCTCTTCCCGATCGCCATTCACCCTGTCTCCCCGAAGTGCCACAACCGCACCCTATGGTTCGTGGGAGCGGTCTCCGAACGCGATGATATCCACAACCGTGACCCCGGAAAAGCCCAGTACGTTGCGATAAACCGACCGGTCAATTATTGTCTTGCCCATGAATCATGAATGCGACACCCGCCAGCGCATCGTCGACGGCGCCCGAGATCTGATACATGGGCGCAGCTATCACGATGTCGGCGTGGCCGAGATCTGTGCGCGCGCCGGGGTCAGAAAGGGCAGTTTCTACCACTTCTTCCCCAGCAAGCAGGAACTCAGCCTTGCCGTGATCGACGAGATGCGGGTGGGTATCGCTGCCGGCGTCCTCTCGCCCGCGCTGGCCCCGGATCTGGCTCCGATGCAGCGGCTGGACCGCTTCGTGGACAAGCTCTACGACTTCCAGCGGCTGGCTGCCTCTGCGTCGGGCCACCTGTCCGGCTGTCCATTCGGCAATCTTGCACTGGAGCTCGCGACGAGCGACGAGGTAATCCGCCAGCGCCTGCAATCGGTGTTCGCCGATATCGAGTCACGCTTCGCGTCGGTCCTCGAGGAGGCGGTGGCGGCGGGTGACATCGACGAAATCGACACCGCCGCGACCGCCCGGGCGATGCTTGCGTACATCGAGGGCATCCTGCTGATGGCCAAGACCGCGAACGACCCGGAGCTGATCCGGCAACTGGGACATGCCCTGACCGGGATTCGTATTCATCCACGCGACGGCTGATTCTTTGTGTCCTTGAGTTGGCTGACTGGTCAACTCAAGGCCCTCCTGGGGACGGCAGCGCACTGGACCACACCGTCGCCGTTCCCGACGACCCACCACCAGCAGAAGGAGAAGCGACATGGCGGAATATCCCTACCACACCCCGGAGACCGCGCCGGAGGCCGCGCGGCCGATGCTCGAGGACGCGAAGCGCCAATACGGGATGGTCCCGAACCTGTACGCAAAGATGGCGGAGGCCCCGACACTGCTCGAGGCCTACCTGCAGGTCTCCGAAATCTTTGCCCGGTCCAGCCTGACCACCACCGAACAGCAGGTCGTGCTGCTCGCGGCCAGCCGGACGAATCAATGCGGGTATTGCATGGGGGCTCACAGTGTGCTGGCGGACATGGCCGAGGTACCGGTCGAGATCACGGATGCGATCCGGAATGACCGGACGATCCCCGATGCGCGCCAGGAGGCCTTGCGGCGGTTCACGACTCAGCTCGTCGAGCGGCGCGGCTGGCTCGATGACGCGGAGGTACAGGCCTTCCTGGATGCCGGCTTCACCCGGGAAAACCTGCTCGACGTGATCGTTGGGGTCGGCCAGAAGATCCTGTCGAATTACACCAACCACATCGCCGGCACGGAACTCGATTCGGCCTTCGCGCATCGGCGCTGGAACGCCCCTGCCTGACCCCACGCCCTCTTCGCGAGAGCGCTTCGGGTGGAGTCGCGGTGAAGCGCGGCTCAACCCTAGGTGTTTTCACGGATTGCCACCCGCCGCGGCGCGGTTCAGATTGGCCTCGGCATCGGAATCATGAACGCCGCCTGCCGGCCCCGCGACTGGAGAACAGACCCATGAACCGACGGATTGCGAGTTTCCTCCTCCTGCTGATCTGCCTGCCCGCCCTGAGCGCGGCGACCGCCAGCGAAGGGATGATCGTCACCCAGAGCCCATTCGGTCCCGGAGAGACGATGGATCGGCTGCAGGCCGTCGTCGAGGACCGGGAGCTGACGGTCTTTGCGCGGATCGACCATGCCGCGGGGGCCGAGCGCATCGGGGAAACCCTGCGACCGACGGAGCTGCTGATCTTCGGCAATCCCCGCGGCGGCACCCCCTTCATGCAGTGCGCACAGAGCGTCGGTATCGACCTCCCGCTCAAGGCACTCGTGTGGCAGGATGCTCAAGACCGCGTCTGGGTGGGTTACAACGACCCCGTCTTCCTCGCAGAACGCCACGGCGTGCCCGACTGCCCGGTCGCGCCGAACCTTGCCAATGCGCTGGACAATCTGGTGACGTCGGCGCTCGGCGATTGACGCGAGACCGGCCATAGCCGCACTGCGACGTTCACCCCTGCAGTGGGCGGCCCCATCGGCGACCCGGCGCCTTCAATCGCCGCCGATGGTCATGCCCTGCAGGCTCTCGCGCAGCACCTGGCCGGAGGCCTCGAGCCCCTGCCGTTCATCCTCGTTGACCTCGGGGGCGAGCCGGTACTCCACGCCGTTCGCGCCAATCACGCAGGGGATACTGAAGCAGACATCGTGCTGACCGTAATCGCCCTCGGGATTAACGGACACCGGCAGCACGCTGCGCTGGTCTTCCAGAATCACCCGCACCAGGTAGGCAATGACCAGGCCGATTGCGGCATTGGTGTAGCCCTTGCGGGAGATGATGTCGAAGGCCGCAGTGCGCACGCGTTCGAACAACGGACTCATCACCTCCGGGTCGAAGCGCCGGCCGTTGATCGCGTGGTGCATGATGGACAGACCGCCGATCATCGCGCTGCTCCAGATCGGCACCTCGGAATCGCCGTGCTCGCCGAGGATGTAGGCGTGCACGGAACGCGGGTTCACTTCGTAGACGTCCCCGAGCAGCGCCCGGAAACGCGAGGTATCGAGCATGGTGCCCGTGCCGATCACACGCCGGGTTGGTCGCTGGCTCAGTTGCTGCATCACGTAGGTCAGGATGTCGACGGGGTTGGTCGCGATCACCAGGATCGCGTCGGGTGCGTGGCGGTCCAGCTCCGCGGCGATCTCGCGGAACACCGCGGCATTGCGGTTCAGCAGGTCGAGCCGCGACTCGCCGGGCTTCTGGTTTACCCCGGCGGTGATCACGATCACCTGGCAGTCCGACAGCTCGGCATAGTCTCCGGCCCGGACCGACACGCGTCCCACCAGCGGCTGGCCGTGCATCAGGTCCATTGCCTCGCCCTCGGCGCGCTGCCGGTTCTTGTCCACCAGCACGATGCTGCTGGCGACCTGCCGCTGGAAGATGGAATACGCCGCCGCCACCCCGACGTTGCCGGTGCCAATGATGCCCACAGAGAATCGTGCCATCGAACCCCCCTTCAGAAGCCAAGCGCCTCGAACGCCATCTCCTCGAGGACCGCTGCCGCCACGGCCGTGTACATCTCTGCCACTCCCTACGGTCGTTCGAGACGGTCTGGCGAGGATAGCCCGGTCCGCGCATCCGATGCCACAGACGCGTCCCTCGTCGGCCATTCGGGAGCTCGAGGGTCGTTTTCGGGGCCGAAACAGGGGCTCCAGGGCCGGTATCCGAGGTCACGACGGGCACTTTTCTCAACGGTTCCAAACGATTACGCTGGTCCGACCCGGATGCTGGTGGAGCGCGTGGATGACGAAGGCGAAAGAGGTCGACGAGGCGGCAAAAAGGCGGATCGCGGACGTCTTTGCGCGGATGCCCGCGGGTGAGTCGGTGGCGCCGCCGCCCGCGCTTTCCTCTGGGGAGAACACCGCCGCCGGCGTGCCCCGGATGGAGGCGGAGGCCCGGCGCATCGCTGATACCCTTGGCCGCGGAGGCTGGCGCGCCTGGCTGATCCGGCGCCTCGCGGGTATCTGAGCGGCCTGCCCCCGCCGCGTGGGCGCTGGCCATACGCCCCGCGATGCGGGCCAACGGCGCGTGGATCGTCGACGCGTCCCTGCGGGGACCTGCCAGGCCGGCGTGCCAGACGGCCCCGAAGCGGGCAGAATCGGGTCATGCGCCCCGATGCAACCATCGACACCCAGGTACTGATCGTCGGCGCGGGGCCGGCGGGGACCGCCGCGGCCATCGCGCTGCGGCAGGCGGGCGTCGACGTGACACTGGCCGACCGCTGCGACTTTCCGCGCGACAAGGCCTGTGGCGATGCACTGATGCCCGACGCCGTGCAGGCGCTGTCCCGGCTGGACCTGAAGGAACGAGTGCTGGCATCGGCGTCTCGGCCGGAGTCCATCCGCATCCATGCACCGGACGGCTCACCGATCGAACTGCACGGCGACTTCGCCTGTCTGCCCCGCCGCGTCCTGGACCACGGGCTTCTCGAGGCGGCTCGCGATGCGGGTGCGCGCTTTCTGCCGGGGCATCGCGCCGTGGCTCCCCTCCCCGACCGGGGTCGGGTCCGGGGTGCCCTCCTCGCGCCGCCCGGTGTCCGCCCCGAACGCCGGGTCCGGGCGCGGCTTACCGTGCTGGCCACAGGGGCCTCACCGGCACCGCTTCGCGACTTCGGCGTGCTGCTCCGGCGCGATGCAAGCGCGATTGCGCTGCGTGCCTATTTCCGCGTGCCCGATCGCGTGGCCGGCACCTTCGGGCAGCTGCACCTTTCCTATGAGCAGGCGATCTGTCCCGGGTACGGCTGGGTGTTCCCGGGTCCGGAGAACGTCTTCAATGTCGGCGTAGGCGTCTTTCGCGACGGTCTCCGCCCTTCGGACGTTCCCAATCTCCGCGACGTATGGAAGTCCTTCGTGCGCGACTTTCGCCCCGCCCGCGAGATCGTTGCCGCCGGAGATCCTTTGGCGCCACCACGGGGTGCACCCCTGCGCTGCAATCTTGCCGGTGCGCAGTTCCATCGGCCCGGCCTTCTCGTGGTAGGCGAGGCCGCGGGGCTCACGTTCCCGTTCAGCGGCGAGGGTATCGGCAAGGCCCTGGAGAGCGGACTGATCGCGGCGGCGCAAATCGCTTCAGCGCTGCAGAGCGGCCGGGACGACTCGGAGCCCGATCACGCCGGTGCGGACTACGAGCGGAACTTTCGGGCGCTCCACGCCGGGCGCTACCAAGGCTACCGGCGCGCTCAGTCATGGCTGGCATGGCCTGCCGTTTGCAACCTGATCGCGAGACACGCAGGGCCCGGTTCGTTTGCGGCCTCGAGACTCGAGGAGATGATCGAGGAGCGGACGGATCCCCGAGAGCTGTTCTCCCCCTCCGGCTTGCTCCGAGCGCTGTTCTCATCCGTGTCATCCCGCCGGGCGACATCCTGAGATCGCCGCCGCCGTCTGCCGGGATGGCTCAGGGCACCGCGCAACCCCGGCCCGTCAACGAGCCGTCCGGGGGGATAGTCGGCATGGCTCGCAACTCGCTATTCGGTGATCCCGCCGTCCCCCGCCAGTTCGTGCACTGTGTGGGAAGGCGAAGTCCGGTCCGGGGCCGGACCGGGGACCCGATGCGTTATCATGGGGTTGCGGAGCTCCAGCCACACGGTTCGCAACGGGCCGCTGCCGGGAGTGTGGACATGTCAGCGCAGAAACTCCCCGTCCGGTTTCAGGACAGCGTCGCGCGCATGGTCGATCGCGCGCTGTCCCTGATCGACGTTCCCGAGGGTGCCGGTGAGGCGCTCAAGGCCTGCGCCTCGGTGGTGCAGGTCAGCTTCCCCGTGCGCCTCGGTGGCCGGATCGAGGTCTTCACCGGCTGGCGGGCCGTGCATTCTGCACACCGCCTGCCGGTAAAGGGCGGGCTGCGTTTTTCGCTCGACATGGACCAGGACCACGCGGAGGCCCTGGCGGCCCTGATGACCTATAAGTGTGCGGTGGTCGATGTGCCCTTCGGCGGTTCCAAGGGCGGCCTGCGTATCGATCCCCGTCAGTACGATGACGCCGGTCTCGAGAAGATCACCCGCCGATTCTCGCGCGAACTGATCCGGCGTGGTTACATCAGTCCCGCCGAGAACGTCCCCGCTCCCGATCTCGGCACCACGCAGCGCGAGATGACCTGGATCCTCGACAGCTACACGGAGCTGCATCCGGAGGATCTGAACCACCTCGCCTGTGTCACCGGAAAACCCGTCGAACTCGGCGGCATTCCCGGTCGCCTCGAGGCAACCGGCCGCGGTGTGAAGTACGCGCTCGATGCCTTCTTCAATGAACCGGATGCAGTCCGGGAGACCGGCCTGCAGGGCAGCCTGCGCGACCAGCGCGTGATCATTCAGGGACTCGGCAACGTTGGCTACCACCTCGCGAGGCTTCTTCAGGAAAAGGATGCTCCGCGGATCATCGGCATCATCGAGCGGGATGGTGCCCTCTACGACGAGGGCGGACTGGATGTCGCGGATATCCACGCCTACATGATGCGCACTGGCGGGATCGAAGGGTTTCCCGCGGTCGCCTTTCATCGGGACGGGGCAAGGCTCCTGGAGGCAGACTGCGATGTACTGATTCCCGCGGCGCTGGAAAGCGTGATCCACACCGGAAACGCTGAACGCATCCGGGCACGGCTGGTGGTGGAGGCCGCGAACGGCCCCTGCACCTCGGAGGCGGACCAGATCCTGCGGGCGCGGGGCATCACCATTCTGCCGGACATCTTCGTCAATGCGGGCGGGGTGGTCGTGTC
>JAGTVE010000114.1 GCA_018224485.1 Thioalkalivibrio sp.
AGGCGCGATGGAGGAGAATCGCGCACGCAAGTCCGGCACACGAAGGCCACTGCAATGGCGGGATGCGCCCCGAAGGGACTTGTCCCTGATCCGAGCGGAAGATCATGGCGCGCCCCGGCAGGGCCTTGCCGATCGAGCCAGCCTCAACACACGACATCTAGATCGAATAGGCGAGCCGCATGCCCAGACCTGACCCGCGAGGGCTCGCCCGTGCACTCCCAACGCGCGTTTTTCGGCACTACACTGGGGCATGGATCGGCAAACACTCACCGATGCGCTGGCGCAGGATCGGGCGGAGAGTCACCACTTCGAGGGTCTCGAATACGCGCGCATGACCGAGACCGTGAGCGGCCACCCGCGCGGCAGCGTGGTGCTCCCCGGCGGCACGGTGATCCCGGGCTACCCCTCGATTGCGCGCATCCACGCGCTGACCGCCGGACTGCGCCAGCAGTTCCAGGGTCCCTTCTGGGCCGAGGAGAAGGTCGACGGCTACAACGTCCGCGTGGTCTTTCACGAAGGACGCGCCTACGCCTTCAGTCGCGGCGGATTCGTCTGCGCCTTCAGCACCGATCGTCTGCAGGACCTCCTGCCGCCCGGGATCTTCGAACACGAGCCCGACCTGGTCCTGTGTGCCGAGATCGCCGGTCCGGACAACCCGTACCTCGAGGGCTCGCCACCCTTCGTGACGGAGGACGTGCAGCTGTTCGTCTTCGACATGATGCGCAAGGGCCAGCCCGGCTTCCTGCCGCAGCACGAAAAGATGCGGCTGATCGAGGAACTGGGTCTGCCCGCCACCCGGATATTCGGCCGGTTTCTGCCCACGGACGCCGCTGTCCTGCGCGATCTGATCCTGCAGCTCGATGGCGAGGGCGCGGAAGGGCTCGTGCTGAAGGCCGAGTTCGGCGATACACGTTCCAAGTATGTCACCGGCCGCTCCAATATCGTCGACATCGGCGTCTGCAGTGGCCAGTTGCTGGACCTGCCCCCGGAGTATTTCACCAACCGCCTGATGCGCATGGCGATCTTCGCGCACGAGAACCGGCAGCAGGGAGATCCCGATCTGGAACGCAGTCTCGGGCGGGCCTTCCTTGCCGGCCTGGGACGGGCGGTCGCCGGCAGCCGGGAACACGGCCGGGTGGACCACCGCTACCGCTGCCGCTTTCGGGAGCACCGCAATGCCCTGCACTTCATCGCCCACATGGCGGCAACGGGAGGACAGCGCGTGCACATCCTGCCCGACATGCCGCGCGAGGAAGACGGTTACTGGGTGCTCGAATTCGAGCGCGTGTTCGACCGCATGACCGGCACGCTTGCAACCGCCTTTTCCGGCGCCATCCAGTTCGATTGATTGCGGCCGGCCGCGGTGGTGTGCTCACCCGGCCGGCACGCCTTCCCGTCCGTCCGCCAGGTTCTCCATCACCCGGCGCAGGTAGTCCGCAGTGATCAGCTTGATCCCCATGCGGTTGCCCAGCTTGCGCATGCCCTCGTCGGCACTCGCGAGTTCGGCGTCCAGCTCCAGGGCCAGCAACACCGCGTCCACGTCTTCCCGGGAGTCGACCAGCCCCTTGCGCATCGCCTCGCGAAAGCGTTCCCGGAGCTGGGTGATCAGTTCCGGCGGCATGTCGGTGGCGGCTCCGGCACGCTTGGTATGCTCCTCCGCGATGCGCAGGCCACGGTCGATACGGCGTCGCACCTCGTCAATAAACTCGTAGAGCACGTCACTGGGAATCGTCAGCGAGAAGCGCCGCGGCGACCGGATCCAGACCACGGTCTCGAAATCGGCCGCCAGTTCCTCCAGATCGCGCATCGTCCGGAACTCCTCATACACCGACAGCGGCATGTAGAACTCCGCTGGGCAGTCCCGGGCGAGCTGCAGGAAGGTGCGCAGCCCGTCGCGGGGATCGTCGCCGAACTGGGCGAAGACATGGGGGTTGGTGAAGATGCTGGTATCGAGTACAAAGCGGCGCATGGCGGGTTCCTGCCTTGACCTGCAGGACTGCCATCATGGTGGGACCCGTCCGGACCCGTCAACCGGCGCTCGGCCGCTCCGGGGCAACCCCTCGGGAAGATCGTTGTCCATCAATGCACAGGCATTGACATGGAGGCTTGCATGCGCGGGATCGAGCACATCCCCTGGCTGTACGACGCACTGATGGGCGTGATGGACATCACCGGTTTCCGGCGCTGGCGTCACAAGCTGGTTGGCCGGGCGGACAGCCCGACACTGGAGGTGGGCTGCGGAACCGGACGCAACCTCCCGCTGTACCCTGCCGGTACCGACGTGGTCGCAATCGATCCCGACCTCGGCGCATTGCGCCGGGCTCGCCGCCGGGCGCCGAGCGCATTGCTCGTCGTGGCGCGTGCCGAGGCCCTGCCCTTTCGCGAGCAGAGCTTTCCCGTGGTAGTCAGCGGACTGGTCTTCTGCAGCGTGCAGGACCCGGATCAGGGCCTGGCCGAGATCCGCAGGGTGCTGCACCCCTCGGGGCAGTTGCGCATGATCGAGCACGTCCGCCACCACCACCCCGCGCTGGCGCGGATGCAGGACGGCGTGCAGCCCGCGTGGACCTGGTTCACCGGCGGCTGTCACCCGAACCGGGACACCGAATCCGCGGTGGAACGTGCAGGGTTCTCGTTCGACCCCGAGGATCGGGTGGCCAGGGGCGTGATGCGTCGCTTCTCGGCCCGGATCCGGCCGGAAGAGCCCTGAGAGGGCGCCGCTACTGGCCCCCTCCCATCAACAGCGGGGCGATGTCCGTGCCATTGACCAGCAATTCGCCCCGACTGCTGGCCTCGACCCTCAGGTAGTGGATCACCTCGCCTTCCGGACCGCTGCTTTCCTCCGCGGCGAGCTTCAGGATCGTAGCAATGCCCACGATCTGCTGCCGCATCGCCTCGGAGGCGCTGAAGGCAAGCGCATACTCGATCAGGGCGTCGAGATTCCGGATCTCCAGGTCACTGCGGCCGCGCAGCGCGTCTGGATCACCGCCATCGTCGTCTTCCACGTGCATATTCCCGCTCACACGAAGCCCCGCGATCGGCAGATCGATCACGATCGCGTTGACGTCCAGACGGGTACGATTCTCGAGCATCGCGCGAAAGACGTCGCCAGGTTCCACTTCCAGTTCCGCGCCGCCATGGTCCATGACAGCGCCGGTCGGCAGTCCGGAGGCCTCGAGATCCAGCACCACCTCGCGCGGAATGAATTCAGGGGGAATCGGCAGGAGGCCCGTCGAAAGGTCTGAAAGGCCGCGCTGGTGATAACTCAGCGCCAGCCCCGGTGCCTGCGTATCGAGTTCGAGCAGGCTCAGACCGAACTCCAGCAGCTCGAGGCCGTAGATCGCCGCTTCCGGACCCTCCGCTCCCACGCGGCCACCGATGCCGTTGAGCGATGCCCCGAGCACGATGCTGCCGAGACCCTCCTCCGACAGCCCGATCAGGTCTTCCGCGGGGAGCTCGTCGGCCGTCAGCGACAGCAGACCCATCTGAAGCAGGATGTCGGGGGCGATGCGGTCGAGCCGCAGATCAACGGTGAAGGTCTCGAGGCCGTGGGCACCGTCGCCATCGGCGAAATGCCAGTCACGACCCTGCAGACCAACCCGGAAGTCGCGTTCCCGCGCGCCCTCCGCGCTGGGTGCGAAACCGGATTCCAGCCGTACCGCGCCCAGGCTGAGCCATGCCGGGTCGCCGGGCTCTCCGGCGCCCAGGTCGACGATCTCCATCGTCGTTTCGAAGCCGCCGAGCGCGGCCAGCGCCTCGGTCAGCAGCGCTTTTGGATCACGCTCCGTCAGCCTCTCCGGATCCGCGGCCAGGTCCGCGATCGCGGAGAGCGCGACGAGATCGACGTCCCGGTACTCGGCCCCGATGCGCAGGTTGCCCAGCCCGGCCATGACCTCGCCCGCCGAATCCTCCAGCAGCGCCCGGTCCACGGTCACCGCCAGCGGTCCCGAAACCACCCCCGGTTCGGATTCCGCCAGTTGCAGTTCCAGCCACAGCCGGTCGGCTTGGATCCTGCCTGGGGCTCCCTCGAGGTCGCCGGTCTGCTCCATGCTGTCCCGCTCCGCCCCGATCGCGTCCGCATCGAACGTCAGGGAAAGACCGCCAAGCCGCAGGTCCGCGGTGAGCATGGTCCCGAGGTCCTGGGCCCACAGCCCGCTCAGGGCCCGCTCGTCGATTTCGAGGACGCCCAGCGTGTTCCGGTGACCGTCGCGCAGTCTCATTTCGCCAGGAATCTCCCATTCCGTCGCCCAGCGTCCCTCCGCCACCGGACGCAGGATCGCGATCAGGGTGCCCAACTCCAACACGGCGACGTCCGGCACCCCCTCCTCCCGGGAAGGATCCCGCAATGCCAGTGAGTCCATCACCATGCGCAGCGATCCGTCGGAGCGCTCGACGATATCGAGCTCGCCCTCCATCCACAGCGGCGAATCGGGCGCCGCCAGGACCTCCAGCCAGGCGTCGCGCACCGACTCCGCCCGTTCGGAGAGCGCGGCCGCCGCCCCCGCATGCAGGAACCCCCAGATGAACACGGCCGCCAGTGCCGTCCTGCCCAGCATTCGCGTGATCGTCATTCGTTCTCTCTCCATTTGCGTGGCCACAGAGGGCGGGCAGCCTTTTGTCTGGCGATCCAGGCGGAAGGATCCGCATGCGTGTCCTCACACCCATCGTTTTCCTGTCACTGTACCCCGAACCGCGCGCTCGGCGCCCTCCCTCTCTCCGCGCACGACGGCTCCATCGGTCTCGGGTTGCGCCTCCCGAGGCTGGCAACAGGGGCGCAGACCGGGATCTCGCAATTACAAGGGCCGGCGACGAAGACCCCCGCGGTGATTGCCCGGATGCAGCCTTTCGCCTACATTGGCTCGTCCCTCAGTATCCGCTGATATAGCGAAAAAACGATGAGAGAGTTCACCGGTGCCCTGCGCCTGCGCCTGACCCGCGTGGTCGAAGCGCACCTGACCCAGCGCCTGATCATTGGGTTGATCCTGTTGAACGCCCTGACCCTGGGGCTCGAGACCTTCGACGCGGTGATGGCATCCTTCGCCGGGCCGGTGATCCGCGTTGCCGACACGCTCATCCTCACGGTCTTCACCGTGGAGGTGCTGGCCAAGATGATCGCCTACGGAGGGCGGTTCTGGCGCAATCCCTGGCACGTGTTCGACTTCTTCGTGGTGGGCATCGCGCTGATCCCCGGCACCGGTCCCTTCTCGGTGCTGCGGGTCCTCCGCCTGCTGCGCCTGGTCTCGATGGTGCCGAAGCTGCGCTTCATCGTCGAGGCCCTGTTGCGCGCGATTCCCGGCATCGCCTCGATCCTCGCTCTGCTGCTGCTGGTCTTTTACGTCTTCGCGATCATCGCCACCGGACTGTTCCGGGAAAGCCATCCCGAATGGTTCGGCTCGCTGGGCGCGTCGATGTATACCCTGTTCCAGGTGATGACGCTGGAGAGCTGGTCGATGGGCATCTCGCGCCCGGTGATGGAAGAACACCCTTGGGCCTGGGCCTTCTTCGTTCCCTTCATCCTGATCGCAACCTTCACCGTGCTGAACCTGTTCATCGCGATCATCGTCGACGCCATGCAGCGAATGCACGAACACCAGGTCGCGGTGGAGGAAAAGACCATCAGCACGGTGGTGCACGAGGAAAACGCGAGCCTGCACTCCGAGCTCGCCGCGCTGAGCGAGCAGACGCAGATACTGCAGGAACGCCTGACCCGCATGCAGGCGCTGCTGGAGAAACGGCAGAAGGGTTGAGCCTCGTCCGTCACCGGGAAGCCAGGTGCAGCGCCGCAGGAGGCCAGCCCCTAGCGGGCCATGCGGAGAGGCCTCGCCTCCCACGGAGGCCGGGGGGAATACCGTCGGGGGCGGCGGGTTACTCCTCGGTCAGCACCTTCAGATGCGCAACCACGCTGCGACCGAGTGCGGACAGCTCGTAGCCGCCCTCCAGAACCGACACCAGGCGACCCTCGCAGTGACGTTGTGCGATGCCATGGATCTCGCGCGTGAGCCATTCGTAGTCGGACTCGACCAGCCGGAAGTTGGCCATCTCGTCCTCGAGATGCCCATCGAAGCCGGCCGAGACCATCACGAGCTCCGGATCAAAGGCCTCGAGCGCGGGCAGACAGCGCTCCGCCATCACCGAGCGCAGCGCGGCACCATCGGTGTCCCGCGGCAGGGGCATGTTGATCACATTCTCGCTGCGGGTATCGGCCCCGGTGTTCGGGTAGAAGGGGTGCTGGAAACTGGAGCACAAGAGCACACGCGGATCGTCCCGGAAAACCTCCTCGGTCCCGTTGCCGTGATGCACGTCGAAATCGACGATCGCCACGCGCGACAGGCCGTGTTGTTCCAGCGCGTGCATCACCCCGATCGCAACGTTGTTGAACAGGCAGAAACCCATCCCGTAGTCGCGTCCGGCGTGGTGCCCCGGAGGACGCACGCTGCAGAAGGCGGTGTGGGTGGAATTCTCGAGCACGAGATCCACACCGAGGATCACGGCACCGGCGGCACGGTAAGCCGCCTGCAGGCTGTGTTCCCCTAAAAAGGTGTCACCACCGTCAAGGGTCGCCCAATGACCCGGACCCGGACGACCCTCTTCCAGCGCATCCAGGTAGGCCGCATCGTGCACGCGAAGCACCTGCTCGCGGGTCGCCAGCGGCGCCTCCCGGTGACGCAGCCACGGCTCGATGCCGGACGCGATCAACTGATCGTCGATCGCGTCCAGCCGCTCCGGGGATTCGGGGTGGACGGAAGGCGCCCGATGCGCCAGACATTCCGGATGGGATATGAAGAAGGTTTTCATGCGTTCTCCCCTCGAAGCCGGGAAGGTCATACCGAGCCTGGCAAGGGCACGGACGGCGTTGCTGCATTGACTATTAGATCAGGACCCGATACACAAGTCTTATTGCACTGCGTCAAACATCACCCGAAGGTGAAGCGTTCATGGGCCCCCACTACCTCAGCCGGATCCTCTCCGCCCGCAGCATCGCCGTGATCGGCGCGAGCAACCAGCCCGATGCGGTGGGATCCGTGATCTTCCGGAACCTGCTGGCAATGGGCTATGAGGGGGAACTGTTCGCCGTCAATCCGAAGTACAAGAAGGTTCACGGGCGCAAGAGCTACCCGCAGATCGGTGCGATCGGCCGCAATATCGATCTGGCGGTCATCGCGATTCCCGCAGACAACCTGCCCGAAGTGATCCGCGAATGCGGCAATGCGGAGGTCCAGGGCGCCATCGTGATGTCGGCCGGATTCGCCGAGGAGGGTCCCGAGGGCGCTCGGCTGCAGGACCGGATGCGGGAGGCCGCCCAGGAGACCGGGTTGCGTATCATCGGGCCGAACTGCCTGGGTCTGATGCGGCCCAGCCGCAAGATCAACGCCACGTTCAGCCGCAACAGTGCGGTTCCCGGTCGTCTCGCACTGGTCTCCCAGTCCGGTGCGATCTGTTCCGCCATCCTGGACTGGGCCGAGGACCAGCGCATCGGGTTCTCGCTGGTCGCCTCGCTCGGCGACGCGATGGACGTCGACTTCGGCGACCTGCTGGATTTCCTGGCACTGGACCCGGAGACACGCAGCATCCTGCTCTACGTGGAGGGCATTGGCGATGCACGTGCCTTCATCAGCGGCCTGCGCGCGGCGGCAAGAATGAAACCGGTGATCGTGATCAAGTCCGGACGCCATGCAGAAGGCTCGCGGGCCGCGATGTCCCACACTGGTGCACTGGTGGGTGCGGACGACGTCTTCGATGCCGCCCTCGAACGCGCAGGTGCGGTGCGCGCAAAGACCGTGCAGCAGATGTTCTCCGCAGCGGCCATCCTCTCGAGCGGCGCCCGCTCGCGCGGCAACCGGATCGCCATCATCACCAATGCCGGCGGTCCCGGGGTGATGGCCACGGACCGTGCGGTGGAGCTCGATCTCGCAATCGCGGAACTGCAGCCGCAGAGCATGAGCCGCCTCGACGAGGCGCTGCCCCCGCACTGGTCCCATGGCAACCCCGTGGACATCCTCGGCGATGCCGATCCGGCCCGCTACCGGGCCGCGCTCGAGGCCTGTCTCGCCGACCCGGGAGTGGACGGTGTGCTGGCGATGCTCACACCGCAGGCGATGACCGACTCCGATGCCTCGGCCGAGGCGGTGATCGGCGGTGCGCACGGCAGCGTTCACGGCAAACCGGTACTTGCCTGCTGGATGGGCGGCAAACAGGTGGAAAACGGCCGCGATCTCTTCAGCAAGAAGGGGCTGCCCCACTTCATCACGCCAGAGGCCTCGGTGGAGGCCTTTGCATACCTGACCGCCCATCAGGCGAACCAGCGTCTGCTGCTGCAGGTTCCGGGACCCATGAGCGACCGCAGTCCCGCGGATGTCGAGGGTGCGCGGATGATCATCGAGACGGCGCTGGGAGAGGGCCGGCATACCCTGGGCACGATGGAATCGAAGGCCGTGCTCGCGGCCTTCCGCATCCCCGTGACCCAGACGGTGCAGGCGCACAGTGCCAGTGAGGCGCTGGTCGCCGCGAGCACACTGGGTTATCCGCTGGCGATGAAGATCGCCTCCCCGGACATCACGCACAAGTCGGACGTCGGCGGTGTGCGGCTGAACATCACCACCGCCGAATCGGTGCGCAAGAGCTTCCAGGCGATGATGCAGGAGGCGGCCGAGGCGCGGCCCGGGGCGCGGCTTGAGGGGGTCACCCTGGAGCGTATGTACCGCAGCCACTACGGCCGGGAGCTGATGGTCGGCGTAATGCGCGATCCGGTCTTCGGGCCGGTGATCAGCTTCGGTTCCGGCGGGACCTCGGTGGAGGTGCTGCAGGACCGCGCGGTCGCGCTGCCGCCGCTGAACGCGACCATCATCCGCGGCCTGATCGGCCGGACCCGCGTGGCCCGGATGCTGAAGCGTTTCCGGCACATGCCGCCGGTGGACACGGTGGCGCTGGAACAGGTGCTGCTGCGCATCTCCGAGATGGTATGCGAGCTGCCCGAGGTCGCCGAACTCGACATCAACCCGCTGATCGTCGGCGCGGATGGTCTCGCCGCCGTCGACGCCCGGGTCGTGGTCGACCAGCCGTCTGCGGACGCGGACCCCTACGCCCACATGGCGATCCACCCGTACCCCAGCCACCTGGTCGAGGACTGGCCGATGCCGGACGGACACACCCTGACCATCCGCCCGATCCGCCCGGAGGATGCCCAGATCGAGCAGGCCTTCGTGCGCAGCCTCTCCGACGAGTCGCGCTACTTCCGATTCATGCAGGCAGTGCACGAGCTCACTCCGGAGATGCTGGTCCGGTTCACGCAGATCGACTACGACCGGGAGATGGCCCTGATCGCGGTGGTGGAACCCGAAGCCGGGCTCGAAACACAGGTCGCAGTGGCCCGTTACACCATGAACCCGGACCGGCGCAGTTGCGAATTTGCGATCGTGGTCGCCGACGAGAGGCAGGGCCGCGGCATCGGCACCCACCTGATGCACTCCCTGATGCGGGTCGCCAAGTCGCGCGGACTCAACCTGATGGAGGGCGAAATCATGGCGGGCAACACCCACATGCTGGCCCTGATGCGCCGGGTCGGCTTCAAGGTCCGGCCCAACCCGGACGACGAGGGCGTCGTCCAGGCGGTGCGGGAGCTCTGACCCCCTCGGCGTATGGGAGTGCCATGTGGGAGTGCCATGTGGGAGCG
>JAGTVE010000115.1 GCA_018224485.1 Thioalkalivibrio sp.
GGCGAGGCGGGCGCCGGCGTCGCGCAGCTGCCGCCTGAGCACCGCGCCGTCGGGGCTGACCGCCTCGGCCGCCGCCGTTGGCGTCGACGCCCGCAGATCGGCGACGAAATCCGCGATCGTGGTGTCCGTTTCGTGCCCGATGCCGGTGACCACCGGGATCGGGCAGGCGGCGATGGCGCGCGCGACGGCCTCCTCGTTGAAGGCCCACAGATCCTCCAGCGCGCCGCCGCCGCGCGCCAGGATCAGCACGTCCACCGCGGCCTCCCGGCCGGCCTGTTCCAGCGCCGCGATGATCCGGGGTGCGGCCCCCGCCCCCTGCACCGCCACCGGGTAGAGCCGGAAGGGCAGCAGCAGCGGGAAGCGCCTGGCCAGGGTGCGGGCGATGTCGTGCCGGACGTCGCCCTGGGCCGAGGTGATCACGCCGAGGCGGTGTACCAGCGGGGGCAGGGGCAGCTTGCGCTCGGCGTCGAACAGGCCCTCCGCGAGCAACCGCGCCTTCAGGCGCTGGAATTCGGCGAGCAGCCGGCCCTCGCCGGCGGACTCGAGGCGCTCGACCACCAGCTGAAACTGGCCGCGCGCAACATAGACGCCAGGTCGGGCAAAGACCAGGACCCGGTCGCCGTCGGCGAAGGCGGCGGCCTTGCCGGCCCGCCCGCGAAAGAGCGTGCAGCTGACGCTCGCGTTGTCGTCCTTCAGCGCGAAATACCGGTGGCCCGAGGCATACTGACGCAGGTTCGAGACCTCGCCCTCCACCCACAGCGACCCGAGGCCCGCACGCAGGAGCTCATCCGCGCGCTGGTTCAGTTCGCCGACGCCGAGTACGCTTCGCTCCTCCATCATGGGTCTCCTTGCCGTCTTCCCGAAGACGCGATCTTTCTTTACCGCAGTGGCCGTGAATTCTATACTGATCGGCTATTTCTCCGCCCCCACCCGGAAGCCCTGGAGCCGCCCATGCGCATACTCGCGGAAGCCCTCACCTTCGACGACGTGCTGCTGCTGCCCGGGCATTCCAACGTGATGCCGCGGGACGTGGACCTCACCACCCGCCTGACGCGCGAGATCGTGCTCGGCTCGCCACTGCTCTCGGCCGCCATGGACACCGTGACCGAGGCCCGCCTGGCGATCGCGATGGCCCGGGAGGGTGGCGTGGGCGTGGTGCACAAGAACATGAGCGCCGAACGCCAGGCCGCTCACGTCCGCCAGGTGAAGAAGTACGAGGCCGGCGTGATCAGCGACCCGATCACGGTCGCGCCAGGCGCCACCATCGGCGACGTGATGGAGCTGACGCGCGCCAACCGCATCTCGGGTGTGCCGGTCGTGGACGGTACGGATCTGATCGGGATCGTGACCTCGCGCGACCTCCGTTTCGAGACGCGCATGCAGGCGCCCGTGACCGAGGTGATGACCCCGAAGGAGCGGCTGGTCACCGTGCCCGAGGGTGCGGACCGCGAACATGTGATGGAGCTCCTGCACAGGCACCGCATCGAGAAGGTGCTGGTGGTGAACGACCACTTCGAGCTGCGCGGCATGATCACGGTGAAGGACATCCAGAAGTCCTCCGAGCATCCCGGGGCCTGCAAGGACGACCGCGGGCGCCTGCGGGTCGGCGCCGCGGTCGGCGTGGGTGCCGGCACCGACGAGCGTGTCGCGGCGCTGGTGGAGGCGGGCGTGGACATGATCGTCGTCGATACCGCGCACGGCCACGCGCAGGGTGTGCTCGACCGCGTGCGCTGGGTCAAGCAGCACTATCCGGAGGTGCAGGTGGTCGGCGGGAACATCGCCACCGGCGATGCCGCGCGCGACCTGGTGGCCGCGGGCGCCGACGCGGTGAAGGTGGGCATCGGACCGGGCTCGATCTGCACCACGCGGATCGTGGCCGGTGTCGGCGTGCCCCAGATCACCGCGATCGAGCATGTCAGCAGCGCCCTCAAGGGCACGGGCGTGCCGCTGATCGCCGACGGCGGGGTCCGCTTCTCCGGTGACATCGCGAAGGCCATCGCGGCCGGCGCCCACAGCGTGATGCTGGGCTCCCTGTTCGCCGGCACCGAGGAGGCGCCGGGTGAGGTGGAGCTGTTCCAGGGGCGCTCCTACAAGTCCTATCGCGGCATGGGCTCTCTTGCCGCGATGCAGCAGGGATCCTCCGACCGCTATTTCCAGGACGCCAACGCCGGCCCCGAGAAGTTCGTTCCCGAGGGTATCGAGGGGCGGGTCCCGTACAAGGGACCGATCATCGCGATCATCCACCAGCTCACCGGCGGCCTCCGGTCTTCGATGGGCTATGTGGGTGCGCGCACCATCGAGGAGATGCGCACCAAGCCCCAGTTCGTGCGCGTGACCGGCGCCGGGATGCGCGAGAGCCACGTGCACGACGTGGCGATCACGAAGGAGGCCCCGAACTACCGCCGGGATTGACGGAGGAAACGATGCGATGACCCAGGACTTACACGCGCACCGGATCCTGGTGCTGGACTTCGGCTCGCAGTACACCCAGCTCATCGCGCGCCGGGTGCGCGAGGCCGGGGTCTACTCGGAGATTCATCCCTGGGACATGAACCCCGAGGCGATGCGCGAGTTCGCGCCCAGCGGCGTGATCCTGTCCGGCGGCCCCGAATCCGTGCACATGGAGAATCCGCCGATCGCCCACCCGCTGGTCTTCGAGCTCGGTGTGCCGGTGCTCGGCATCTGCTACGGCATGCAGACCATGGCCGCGCAGCTTGGCGGCCAGGTCGAGCCCTGGGGGCACCGCGAGTTCGGCTATGCGCAGGTCCGCGCCCGCGGTCACACCCGTCTGCTGACCGACATCGAGGACCACACCACGCCGGAGGGCTACGGCCTGCTGGATGTGTGGATGTCCCACGGGGATCGCGTGGCGGAACTCCCGCCGGGCTTCCGGCTGATGTGCTCCACCGATTCCGCCCCGAATTCCGGCATGGCTGACGAGGAGCGCGGCTTCTACGGTCTCCAGTTCCACCCGGAGGTCACGCACACCCGCCAGGGCCGGCGCATCCTCTCGCGATTCATCCACGAGATCTGCGGCTGCGAGGACCTCTGGACCCCGGGCAACATCATCGAGGACATGGCCGAGCGCGTGCGGGAGCAGGTGGGCTCGGACCACGTGATCCTCGGACTCTCCGGCGGCGTTGATTCCTCGGTGGTGGGCGCGCTGCTGCACAAGGCCATCGGCGACCAGCTCACCTGCGTGTTCGTGGACACCGGCCTGCTGCGCCTGCACGAGGGCGACCAGGTGATGGCGACCTTCGCGCGGCACATGGGGGTGAAGGTGATCCGCATCGACGCGGAGCAGCGCTTCCTGCAGGCCCTGGAGGGGGTCAGCGACCCGGAGCAGAAGCGCAAGATCATCGGTGGGCAGTTCATCGAGGTCTTCGACGAGGAGGCCGGCAAGATCACGGACGCGCGCTGGCTCGCGCAGGGCACGATCTATCCGGACGTGATCGAGTCCGCCGGCTCCAGGACCGGCAAGGCCCATGTGATCAAGTCCCACCACAACGTCGGCGGACTGCCCGAGCACATGAACCTGGGCCTGGTCGAGCCCCTGCGCGAGTTGTTCAAGGACGAGGTGCGCCGCATCGGCGTGGAGCTGGGCCTGCCCACCGAGATGGTCTACCGCCACCCCTTCCCGGGGCCGGGGCTCGGGGTGCGCATCCTCGGCGAGGTGAAGAAGGAGTACGCGGACCTGCTGCGCCGCGCCGATGACATCTTCATCGAGGAGCTGCGCCGGGCGGATCTCTACGACCAGGTGTCCCAGGCCTTCGCCGTCTTCCTGCCGGTGCGGTCGGTCGGCGTGATGGGGGACGGCCGCCGCTACGACTATGTGGTCGCGCTGCGCGCGGTGGAGACCATCGATTTCATGACCGCCCGCTGGGCGCATCTCCCCTACGAGTTCCTCGACCTGGTATCGCGCCGTATAATCAATGAGATAGATGGCATATCTCGTGTAACCTACGATATTTCCGGCAAGCCCCCGGCCACGATCGAGTGGGAGTAGCCCGCGGCCGCGGGTGTCCATCGCCACTGCGGTGGTGACCGCCGTCATTCGCGGCGCCTTGCCCACAATGACGGGCCGGACGGCGCGAGGCCGCAGCCTACCCACGGATGACGTTCCCGGGCGATCTGCACCGGTTGGCGGGCGCCTTCCGGTCACTGGACGTCGTAGGCGGCGAAGAGCTGGCCGGCGCCGTCCTTGGCATCGGGGTCGTAGTACAGCGTATGGGGAACGAGTGACGCGGGTGGTTCCAGCGCAGCGCCCTCGAGCAGCGTATCGAAGGACTTCCCGCCGAGAAGGCGGTGGAAGTGGGTCAGGTAGAGCCGGTCGAGCACATGATCGCTCAGCAGTAGGTGGAGGACCCGCGGGCCGGCCATGGAGTAGATGCGCCGGAAGCCCTCGCGCCCGAGTGCATCGATCAGCGCCTGCCCCTGGACGTCGCGTCCCGCGCCGGCCACTAGGATGCGGACCCCGGTGGCCTCAACGGCCGGGGCGGCATCATCGTCGGCCCCGTTTCCGACCGCGAAATAGACCGGCCGATCGAGTCCGCCGCACCGCTCGGCGAGCGCCGCATCCAGGCTGCGGCCGAGAATCACCACGGCCGGCTGAGGCGGCATGCCCCGGTCCCTGCGCCAGGCGTGGAGGTCGTCAAAGGCCGGAGCGGTCTCGATGGGCAGGTCTTCCGGAGTCCGGCCCGCGAGCATCCCGCGCAGGAGGGCCGCGCTCACGATCAGGACGTCGGCGCGGGCCGCGAGCTCCTGGAACAGGCGCCAGTCGCGCGGGTTGGTGATCGCCGGCGGTGAGGCCCGGCGGCCCCGCCGCGGGTCTTCCACGGCGATCCGCCCATCGAGGCTGCACACGAAGTTCGTGTACACGAAGGGCCGATCCGGGCCGGGGCGAGCGATCTCCTCGCCGAGATAGAGGCCCTCGATCGGCCGTTCAAGATGGGGAGCGGGGTAGAGTCTCAGGAGTCTGCGTGGATTCATGTCTCTGCTCACCTGTGATCTTCGGGTGTCGGAAAGCGGTCTGATGTGCGCTGCAGGCGGGCGAATCGCATTACCTCTTTTTTGCTCCACCATCCGGGCCACATCGCGGAAAACTTGACTACTCTTAGGGGTCAAATCGAGAAACGCACACTACGCGGCCGGCACGCGGATCGGCGATCAGTCCCGAAGCTGCCGGCCAGGAGGAGACCGATGAATGCTGCCGTCCTGTCCACGCCAACCGCTTCCTGGGACGTCGAGGGCGTGCGCCGGGACTTCCCGGTGCTGGACCAGCGGGTGCACGGCCATCCGCTGGCCTATCTCGACAATGCCGCCACCACGCAGAAGCCGCGGGCGGTGGTCGAGGCAGTCGACCACTACTACCGTCACGATAACTCGAACGTGCATCGCGGTGTGCACGCACTGGCGGAGCGGGCCACCCGCGACTTCGAGGACGCGCGCGAGTCGGTGCGCCGGTTCATCAATGCCCGCTCGACCCGTGAGATCGTCTTCCTGCGCGGCACCACGGAGGCGATCAACCTGGTGGCGTCAAGCTTCGGACAGCGGTTGCGGGAGGGCGACGAGGTCATCCTGACCGCGATGGAGCACCACGCGAACATCGTGCCCTGGCAGCTGCTCCGCGAGCGCACCGGTGTCGTGCTGCGGGTGGTGCCGATCACGCCGTCCGGCGAACTGGATCTGGATGCGCTGCCGGGGCTCTTCAGTCCCCGCACACGCCTGCTGGCCCTGACGCACGTGTCCAATGCGCTCGGTACTATCAACCCGATAGAGCAGATTATTGCAGCAGCACACGAACACGAAGTCCCGGTGCTGCTGGACGGCGCGCAGGCCGTGCCGCACCTGCGTGTGGACGTGCAGGCGCTGGACTGCGACTTCTATGCCTTTTCCGGGCACAAGCTCTTCGGTCCCACCGGCATCGGCGTCCTCTACGGCCGGGAGAGCCTGCTGGAGACGATGCCGCCGTATCAGGGTGGCGGCGAGATGATCCGCACGGTCAGCTTCGAGAAGACCACCTTCGCGGGGCTGCCGCACCGCTTCGAGGCCGGTACGCCCGACATCGCCGGTGCCATCGGCCTTGGCCGTGCGATCGAGTACGTCGAGTCGCTGGACTGGGAGGGGGCGATGGCCCACGAGGCGCGTCTGCTCGATCATGCCACCGAGCGCCTGCAGGAGGTGCCGGGGCTGCGCATCATTGGCCAGGCAGACGCAAAGGTCCCGCTGGTCTCCTTCGTGATGGACGATGTGCACCCGCACGACATGGGCACCATCCTGGATCACCGGGGGCTGGCGGTGCGTGCCGGCCACCACTGCGCGATGCCGGTGATGACCTTCTATCAAGTCCCCGCCACCTCCCGCGCCTCGATGGCCTTCTACAACACCTTCGAAGAGATCGACCGTCTCGCGGAGGCGCTGCGTTACGCCCGGGAGATGCTGGCATGAGCGAGATGGGGGATCTCTACCAGGAACTGATCCTCGACCACAAGCGCCATCCCCGGAACTT
Source organism: Thioalkalivibrio sp. (assembly GCA_018224485.1). Lineage (GTDB taxonomy): Bacteria > Pseudomonadota > Gammaproteobacteria > Ectothiorhodospirales > Ectothiorhodospiraceae > Thioalkalivibrio. The sequence continues at coordinate 6,509 of JAGTVE010000115.1, forward strand.
TCGCGACATGCCCGACGCAACCCGTGCGGTCGATGGTCACAACCCGCTCTGCGGCGACCAGCTGCGGCTGTTCGTGAAGGTCGCGGACGGGCGGGTGGAGGACGTGAGCTTCATCGGTGTCGGCTGCGCGATCTCGGTGGCCTCGGCCTCGATGCTGACCGAGGCGGTACGCGGAAAGACCGTAGAGGAGGCCCAGCGCCTGTTCGCCGAGATGCACGACCTGCTGACCAGCGACCACCCACATGTGGACCCGAACGAACTCGGCAGCCTCGGTGCGCTGGCGGGCGTCCACGA
>JAGTVE010000116.1 GCA_018224485.1 Thioalkalivibrio sp.
CCCCGGTGTCCGGCTGGCAGAAGCAGCGTGGCCGGCAGTTCGAGATCCGCGACCGGATGGCCGGCCACGTCGGTCACGCCGAGGCGGCGCCAGTCGGCCAGCGGGCGACGCTGCGATGGTCCCGCGACGGCGAAGTCGAAGTCCTTTGGCAGCAGGACCTCGCGTCCCCAGCGGTACCCGGTATCCCAGCCGAGGTCCTTCAGGAAGCTTCCTGCGGACAGCATCGCATCGGGGATGCTGTTCCAGAGATCCCGGCGGCCATCGCCGTCAGCGTCGACCGCGTGGCGCAGGAACACCGAGGGCATGAACTGGACATGGCCCATTGCGCCGGCCCACGAACCCTGCATGCGTTCCAGCGGAATCGCGTCTTCCTGCACGATGCGCAGTGCAGCGATCAGTTCCTCCGTGAAGAACTCCGCACGGCGCGGATCGCAGGCCAGCGTGGCCAGTGCACTGGGCGCTGAAGTACCGCCGAAGTAGCTGCCATAGTTGGTCTCGAGCCCCCAGAAGGCCAGCAGGTAGGCGGATGGAACGCCGGTCTGGCGTTGCACGCGCTCAAGGAGCGTCCTGTGGGTCTGCAGCAGTTCCCGACCTCGTTCGACGCGCCGCTTGGTGACGCTCCGATCGAGGTAATCGGTGAACGGCGTGGTGAATTCCGGCTGACGCCGGTCCAGTTCGATCACACGATCCAGGAATTCCACCTGCGCCAGCACACGCTCCGCTATCCCGGGGTTCACGCCCTCTTCGAGCGCTCGGTCCCGGATGCCGTCGAGGCAGTTGTCGAAATCCAGCGTGGCGGAGGTCAAAGCGGGCAGGAGGGCGATGGTCAGGGTCGCCGCCAGCAAGGGCTTCTTCATCACCAGGATCTCCGGTTGATGCGGCATCCGTAACGCTGTGCAGTGCCGTTGGTGGTGACGGGAGCATAAAGCAGTAGGCGGTGCGCGTCGCGGCCGCCTGCTCCGGGGAGCGCGCATCACCGATTTGCCCCGGCGTGGCGTGCCGGCCGCCTTGTCAGGCGGGGCTGGGTCTCCCGACATCTCAATGGCATCACACGACACATCGCGCGCTGCATCATCGTGGGGCTGAATGCGGTTATGCTTTGAGCCACCAAAGCGGGAGCGCAGAGGCGATGACACACGAGCACTTCGATGCAATCGTGATCGGTAGCGGGCCGGCCGGCGAGGGCGCGGCGATGAAGCTCGTGAAGTCCGGTCGGCGCGTTGCCCTGGTCGAGGCGCACCGGACCGTCGGTGGTGGTTGCACGCATTGGGGCACGATTCCGTCGAAGGCGCTGCGTCAGGCGATTCAGATGGTCGCGGACACGCGGCGGGATCCGGTACTCCGGCGGCTGATGGGCGCCGCGCAGGTGGACTATCCGGAGCTCCTCGCCTCGGCCACGGATGTGATCGGGGAGCAGGTGCGCACCCGCAACCGTCACTACACCCGGAACCGCGTGCCAGTCCTGCATGGCTGGGCACGCTTCATGGATGCCCGTACGCTGGCGGTGACCGAGGGCGAGGCCACGCGTACCTACACGGCCGATTCCTTCGTGCTCGCCACCGGTTCCCGGCCGTATCGCCCCGACGACATCGATTTCTCTCACCCGCGCATCCACGACAGCGATTCGATCCTGCGTCTCACCCATTCGCCGACCGCGATCACGATCTACGGAGCGGGGGTGATCGGGTGTGAATATGCGTCGATCTTCTGCAACCTGGCGATCAAGACCAACCTGGTGAACACCCGGGACCGGCTGTTGTCGTTTCTCGACGACGAGATCACGGATGCACTGGGTTACCACTTGCGCAACCAGGGCACGGTGATCCGCAACAACGAGGAATACGAGCGCATCGAGGCGCGCGATGACGGCGTGATCCTGCACTGCCAATCGGGCAAGAAATTCCGCAGCGACGTCCTGCTCTGGGCCAACGGCCGCGCGGGCAACACGAGGAACATGGGGCTGGAGGAGATTGGCGTGCAGGTGAATCACCGCGGCCAGGTGGAGGTGAACGAGCTTTTCCAGAGCTCCGTGCCCCACATCTATGCGGCGGGTGACGTGGTCGGCGCACCGGCGCTGGCCAGCGCGAGCTACGATCAGGGCCGATTCGTCGGGACCCTGATCGCGGACGGAGAGACCGACTGGCGTCTGGTGGATGACATACCCACGGGCATCTACACGAGCCCCGAGATCAGCTCGATCGGGCGCACGGAGCGTGAACTGACTGAGCGGAAGGTTCCCTACGAGGTCGGCCAGGCGAACTTCAAGAGCATCGCGCGGGCGCAGATCACCCGGCACACGGTAGGTGTCCTGAAGCTGCTGTTTCACCGCGAGACGCGGGAGATTCTCGGCATTCACTGCTTCGGCGAACAGGCCTCGGAGATCATCCATATCGGCCAGGCGATCATGGCCCAGCCGGGCGAGGCGAACACGATCGAGTATTTCGTGGAGACCACCTTCAACTACCCGACGATGGCCGAGGCCTACCGTATCGCCGCCCTCAACGGGCTCAACCGGCTGTTCTGAACCCCCGTGCCGCCAGCACGATGCCGGCGGCAATCAGCAGCGCGCCGGCCACGTGGAAGGCCTGCAGCCGTTCACCGAGCAGAAGGATCGCCAGGCCGGCGGCGAAGACCGGCATCAGGTGCATGTACTGTCCGGTACGGTTCGGCCCCATCTCGGCGACGGCTCGATTCCAGAAGAAATAGGCCAGCACCGACGGAAACAGCGCCACGTAGCCGATCGCGACCAGATTGACGGCATGGATTGCGAAACCGGGGCCGGTGCTCAGTTCCCACGCATACAGGACAGCCAGCGGTGGCAGGCCGATGGCAACGATCGCGAACAGCGTAAGCAGGGCCCAGTGGCGGCGGATCAGGTCGCGCTGCCGCCAGAGGCCGGCCGCGACGAAGGGCAGGAGGATGGTCAGCGCGATGGTCCAGCGCCAGAATGACAACGCAATCGGCGGGATGTCGGCGTGCAGCGCCCGGGCCAGCACGAAGTTGCCCGCCGAGAACAGTGGGGGCAGCATCGCCAAAAGCCAGATCGGGGCCGTGCGGACCTCGCGCATCATCGTCTTCTGCCGTCAAACCGGCGGTGCGTCTCGCGAGCCACAGGATACGTGAACCCACAGGCGGGCGCGTTCCCTGGGTGGCCACGCGGCCTTCCTCGCCAATGGCCGGATTCCGCCTCCTTGGACGAGTGCAGCAGTGGCTGGCCGAGATCGTGTGGGCCCGGAATCCGCGATAAAGGCGCGTCCAGGGATGCCGGCCGTGTCCGCGCGGGCCTCGCACTCCTTGCAATCATGTCTGCCGCAGGCATACTCCTGTAATGAAGGGAAAAAGGAGGTCAGCGATGTTCCTGAAAGACAGCACCAATGGCCATCTGGTCGAGGTCCTGGACACGGCGGCCCTGTTCGATCCATCCGAGACCCACTTCGAGGGACGTTACAACTGGGGTGAGGATCTCCCGGATCCCGAGCCCTTTGCGAAGGAGAATGTGATCTTCCCTTCCGGCGAGTCCCTGCCCC
>JAGTVE010000117.1 GCA_018224485.1 Thioalkalivibrio sp.
ATCCGCGAGATGCACCGCGGCGAGGTCACGGGAGAGGAGCTGGACGCCTGGCTCCAGCGCTATCTGTGAACGCCGCGCGCCGTGCGCGCGGCGACCATCCGACCCGCTGACACGCCTGGCAACGGACAGGACCGGGGCCGACCCGCGCCTGTCGCGTCGACCCGATCGGGTCCGTTCGCCGGCTGGACAGACACCTCCCCGCTGCGGCAGAATCCCCCGAACAAAAGCGGGCACTTGTTGCACGTTTCCCACAGAATCCCGACCGGATCGTCACCGATACCACCTGCAAATGGCTGAACTCCTGCTGCTGAACGGCCCCAATCTGAACCTGCTCGGGCGCCGCGAACCGGAGCGTTACGGAACTGCAACGCTCGCGCAGCTCGAGGCCGATCTCGCTAACAGGGCCGAACGGGCGGGGCACGCACTCACCTGCTTCCAGAGCAACCACGAGGGCACCCTGATCGATCGCATTCACGCGGCCGTCGGGGAAGAGGTGGCCTGGATCCTGATCAATCCGGGCGGATTGACCCACACCAGCGTGAGCCTGCGCGACGCGCTGCTGGGGGTTGCCATCCCCTTCATCGAGATCCATATCAGCAACGTCCATGCGCGCGAGCCGTACCGTCGGCATTCCTACCTCGCGGACATCGCGTCGGGGACCATCACGGGACTCGGAACGACCGGTTACCGGCTGGCGCTGGACGCCGCCATTGCAGCCATCGAGGAGCGCTAGTTCATCATGGACATTCGGAAGGTCAAGAAACTGATCGACCTGCTGGAAGAGAGCGGCATCAACGAGATCGAGATTCACGAGGGCGAGGAGTCCGTGCGCATCACGCGCAGCGCTCCCGGCGCGCAGACCACCTACCTCGCCCCGTCAATGGCGGCGCCCCAGGCGGCGCCGGGACCGGCGCCCCCCGCCAGCGCCGCAGCCTCCGCCGCGGCGGAACCGGAGGAGGCGCCGGGCCATCGCGTAACCGCGCCAATGGTCGGGACGTTCTATCGAGCGCCGAGTCCCGGGGCGGCCTCCTTCGTCGAGATCGGCTCCCCCGTGGAGGCCGGAGACACCCTCTGCATCATCGAGGCAATGAAGATGCTGAACCCGATCGAGGCGGACGAGGCAGGCACGATCCGCGAGGTGCTGGTCGAGAACGCGCATCCGGTCGAATACGGGCAGCCGCTGTTCATCATCGACTGACTGCCGGAAGGCGGAACGACACGGGGTCCCCCTGATGCTGGAGAAAATCCTGATCGCCAACCGCGGGGAGATCGCCCTGCGCATCCTCCGCGCCTGCCGGGAAATGGGGATCGCGACCGTCGCCGTGCATTCGGAGGCGGATCGCGACCTCAAGCACGTGCGGCTCGCCGACGAGTCCGTCTGTATCGGGCCGGCCTCGTCGACGGACAGCTACCTGAACGTCCCGGCGATCATCTCGGCGGCCGAGGTCACGGATTCCGGGGCGATCCACCCCGGTTACGGCTTCCTGTCGGAAAACGCGGACTTCGCCGAGCGTGTGGAGTCCAGCGGGTTTGCCTTTATCGGCCCGCGGGCGGAGACCATCCAGTTGATGGGCGACAAGGTCTCCGCGAAGAACGCGATGATCGCGGCGGGCGTTCCCTGCGTGCCCGGCTCCGAAGGGGCCCTGGGCGACGATCCCGAGGAGAATCTGCGGCTGGCGGCAGAGATCGGCTACCCGGTGATCGTGAAGGCCTCTGGCGGCGGCGGTGGCCGCGGGATGCGCGTGGTTCACACCGAGGGCTCGCTGCTCAGCGCGATCGCGCTGACCCGCACGGAGGCGCGGCAGGCCTTCGCCAACGATGCCCTGTACATGGAGAAGTACCTCGAACATCCGCGCCACGTGGAATTCCAGGTGCTCGCGGACACGCACGGGAACGCCGTATGCCTGGGCGAGCGGGACTGCTCGATGCAGCGCCGGCACCAGAAGGTGATCGAAGAGGCCCCCGCGCCGGGCATCACCCCGGAACAGCGCTCGGCGATGATCGAGCGCCTGAACCGCGCGTGCCTCGAGATCGGGTATCGGGGCGCGGGCACCTTCGAGTTCCTGTTCGAGAACGGTCGCTTCTTCTTCATGGAGATGAACACCCGGATCCAGGTGGAGCACCCGATCACCGAGGAGGTCACCGGTGTGGACCTCGTCCGAGAGCAGATCCGCATCGCCGCCGGGGAACCCCTGTCCTTCTCCCAGTCGGACATATGCATACAGGGACACGCGATCGAGTGCCGCATCAATGCCGAGGATCCCGTCCGGTTCTTACCGAGTCCGGGGACAGTCACCCAGTACCACGCGCCCGGCGGTCCGGGGATCCGGATGGACACCCACCTCTACAACGGCTACACCGTGCCCCAGTACTACGACTCCATGATCGCGAAGCTGATTGCCTATGGACCCACGCGCGAGATCGCGATCGCCCGGATGCGCGGCGCGCTGGGCGAGATCGTGATCGACGGCATCAACACCAACATCCCGCTGCACATCGACCTGATGAAAGACGCGAACTTCCAGCGGGGATGCACCAACATCCACTACCTGGAAAAGCGGCTGAAGACCGGCGCGTGAGTCTGACCGAGGTGCAACTCGAGGCGGCCTCGGACCAGGCGGAGGCGATCGAGCAGAGGCTGTTCGAACTCGGGGCGGTTAGCGTCGAATTGGGCGACGCGGGCGACGAGCCCCTGTTCGAGCCGCCGCCGGGCGCCCACCCGCTCTGGACGGCGGTCCGGTTGACGGCCATCTTCGCGGACGGCCTGCGGGCGCAGATCGCCGCGGCCATCCTCGCGGAATACCCGTTCCCGGGGACGGCCATCCGGGTCTCCGCGATCGCCGACCAGGACTGGATCCGCGCGGGCCTGGCCGGGCTGACGAGCATCCACAGTGGTGGCGATCTCTGGATCGTGCCTTCCTGGGAGGCACCGCCGGACGTGGACGGGGGCGTCTTCGTGCACCTCGATCCGGGACTCGCCTTTGGCACCGGCAGCCACCCGACGACCGCAATGTGCCTGGCCGCGCTGGCGGACGCTCCCCCGCAGGATCAGCGCGTGCTGGATTACGGCTGTGGTTCCGGCATTCTCGCCATCGCGGCACTGAAACTGGGTGCCGCGTACGCCCTGGGCGTGGACATCGACCCGCAGGCCCTGCTGGCAACGCAGGGCAATGCCGCGCGCAATGACATCGACCCCGGGGTGCTCGACACCGTGTTGCCCGATGCGGACCCACCGGCGGCGGGCTTCGATCTGGTCCTGGCCAACATCCTCGCCGGTCCCCTGGTGACGCTCGCGCCGAAACTCGCGCAGAGCGCACGGCCGGGTGGCCGGGTACTGCTGGCCGGCCTGCTGGATTGGCAGGCCGGGGAAGTCATGGCAGCCTATCGCGATGACTTCGACATCGACATCGGAGCGGAGCGCGATGGCTGGGTGCTGCTCGACGGGCGTCGGCGCTGACACCGGGGCGCACCCGCGCCGTTGCGCGGTGACGGGAGACCGTCGCGCGTGATCGTGCGCTGTCCACACTGCGGCACCGGGCACGCCGTCCGATACCAGCCAGGCCGGAGCCCGGGCAGCCAGCGCTGCGAGGCCTGCGGGATGGGTTTTGCCTTCTTCCCGGCGCTGGAGATCGAGATGGTCGGCCTGCCCCGGGACGGAGCCCGCATGGACCCGGTACCGGTACTGCCCGTGCCCGTGCCTGGCCACACCAGCGCCGCAGAACGCCCCTCGCCACCGCGGCGACCGGCCTCCCGCAGCCGGGCATCGGCCGCAACCGGACGGCTCCTGCGACACAGCCGCCAGTGGCGGTTCCGCATCGGGGGACTGGTCGCGGGCATCGCGCTGATCGGAATGCTGTTCCTCCAGTTTCTGATCCACGAACGCGCGGCGCTCGACCCGCACCCCGAACTGGCCGCGCTGAGCACCGCGCTGTGTCGGTACGTGCCCTGTCCGGGCCCGCGCGGACAGATCCCGGGATCGATCCGGATCACCGGCCTGCAGCTGCAGAACCAGGCGCACGGCTGGCTGCGTCTGGAGATGCTGATCAGCAACGAACTGGATCGGCCCCAGCCCTGGCCGCTGCTGGAACTGGCACTCTCCGACCGCTTCGGGCGCAAGCTGGCACAGGCACGGTGGGAACCGGCGGACTACCTGGGCCCGACCGATGCGGCCCGCATGCTCGCGGCGGGCGAGGTGCGCCGCCTGCGGCTGGTGGTCGACCGGCCCGCCGGCGAGATTGAGGGCATCTCGGTGCGTACGCTCTGACATGGCGGGTCCCGGCAGCTTGATCCTTGGAAGTCACGAAATTCCCGACCCGGTCGTCTTCCTCGCGCCGATGGCCGGCGTCAGTGACCGCCCGTTCCGGATGCTGTGCCGAAGCCTGGGCGCCAGCGCGGCGGTCTCGGAGATGGTGACCTCCGATGCCCGGCTCTGGCACACCGCGAAGAGCCGCCACCGCCTCGACCATCACGACGAGCCGGGCCCGAGGATCGTGCAACTGCTGGGGAACGACCCGGATGCGCTTGCACGGGCGGCGCGCGAGAACGTCGCCCGGGGCGCCGACATCATCGACCTGAATCTCGGCTGCCCGGCGAAGAAGGTGTGCAGCCGGGCCGCGGGATCGGCACTGCTGGGAGACGAGGCCCTGGTGGAACGGCTGCTGTGGGCCCTGAAGCGGGCGGTGTCCGTCCCGGTGACCGTGAAGATGCGCCTCGGACTCGATCGCGGGCACGTCAATGCCGTGCATATCGCCCGGCTGGCCGAGGCCGCCGGTGTGGAGATGATCAGTGTGCACGGCCGAACCCGGGCCTGCGGCTACCGCGGTAACGTCGACTACGATGCCATTGCCGCGGTCGTCGCGGCGACCGGAATACCGGTGCTGGCCAATGGCGACATCACCTCACCCGAACAGGCGCAGGCGGTGATGACGCGTACAGGCGCCGCCGGTGTGATGATCGGACGCGGCGCGCAGGGCAGGCCCTGGCTTCCCGGACAGATCCGCGCGGCACTCGCGGGCCGGCCCCTGACGGCTGAACCCCGCGGCGTGGCACTGGGCCGCCTGATCCACGACCACGTGGCGGCGGTGCACCGCCAGTACGGTCCGGAGCAGGGCCTGCGTATCGCACGCAAGCACATAGGCTGGTATCTTGAGCGGAACCGGCCCGAAGTAGACCGGAGACCGTTGCTCGCCCTCACCGATGCCTCGAGGCAACTGAACGCGCTGGCGGCGCTGTTCCTTCCGCCCTCGAACCCGCCCGCAGGCGGGCCCCGCGGAGCACACGGCATACAACAGGAAGCCATAACGCAGTGACAGGGGGAATTGCCGGATGAACGCCTCGACGCACGCGGTGCACAACCACGAGCCGGTCCCGGCAGGCGCGGCGCCCGACACGGGCACCCGGTTGTCGGAATGTGTCCGCCACGCAATGGACGAGTATTTCGCGAGCCTCAGGGTGGAGGAAGCGGGCGAGATCTATGCGATGGTGATGTCCGAGGTGGAGCGCCCGCTGCTCGCCTGCGTGCTGGAACACTGCCGCGGCAACCAGACACGTGCGGCCGAACTGCTGGGGCTCAACCGGGCGACGCTGCGCAAGAAGCTGCGCGCCCACCAATTGGTCTGAGCCGCGCCACAGGGCGCCCTGCGTTAACGGGAAAGCCGCACATTCCTCCCCTGTCCCGCAAGCGGGAGAGGGGCCGGGGGTGAGGGCCGGGGGTGAGGGCCCGACGCCGCACCCCCACCCCCGGGGCTGG
>JAGTVE010000118.1 GCA_018224485.1 Thioalkalivibrio sp.
ATCGACCAGATCTTTCCGGTGGTGCCGCTGCACCGCCTCGACGAGCCGCCGCACCGGCGCGCGGTGCTGCAGGACCTGACCTGCGACTCCGACGGCCGCGTGGACCGCTACGTGGAGGCCGAGGCCACCGTCAGCACGCTGGCGCTGCACCCCTGGCGAGAGGGCGAGGACTACTTCCTCGGCATCTTCCTCGTCGGCGCCTACCAGGAGATCCTCGGTGACCTGCACAATCTCTTCGGGGACACCGACTCCATCAATGTGGAACTGACCGCGGACGGTGGCTACCGGCTGGTGGAGCCCGAGCGCGGCGACACCGTGGACGAACTGCTGCGCTACGTGCACTTCGAGCCCGAGACGCTGCGCCGCGCCTATCGCGAGAAGATCTACGCGGTCGGCCTGCGTGGCGCCGAGGCCGGTGCGCTGCTCGCAGAGCTCGAGCACGGGCTTACCGGCTATACCTATCTCGAGGACTGAGCTGCGATGCGCTGCCATGTCTATCGCAGTAGCTGGCGCCCGGGCACCTACGTCTACCTGCCGCGCAAGGACGACTTCGCGGAACTGCCGGAGGGCCTCGCGCGCGCACTCGGGCGGCTCGAGTTCGCGCTGGAGTTCGACCTCACCCCGGAACGGCGGCTCGCGCGCGGCGACGCACCGACGGTGCTGGCCAATCTCGAGTCCCAGGGCTATCACCTGCAGCTGCCGCCGCCGGAGGACTAGCCTCGGTTCCCGGCGCTCGCCCCCCGCCTCAGGGGCGGGCCTCACAGGGGGCAGACTTGAAATCTATCTCCGTCATGCCGCCCGTCATGCCTGCTGTCGTGCCTGCAGAGATCCCCGGCAGCAAAACCGCCGAACAGGTATAATTCGCGGCCTTTTCGCCGCCGAGCCCGCCCCGCATGACCGCCAATCTTCGCAACATCGCCATCATCGCCCACGTCGATCATGGCAAGACCACCCTCGTCGACCAGCTGCTGCGCCAGTCCGGCACGCTGGACGCCCGCACCGAGCAGGGCGAGCGGCTGATGGACTCGAACGCGATCGAGAAGGAACGCGGCATCACCATCCTGGCCAAGAACACCGCGATCCGCTGGAACGACTACCGCATCAACATCGTCGACACCCCGGGGCACGCCGACTTCGGTGGCGAGGTCGAGCGCGTGCTGTCCATGGTGGATTCGGTCTTGCTCCTGGTCGACGCGGTCGACGGCCCGATGCCGCAGACCCGCTTCGTGACCTCGAAGGCCTTCGCGATGGGCTTCAAGCCGATCGTCGTGGTGAACAAGATCGACCGCCCCGGTGCCCGCTCGCACTGGGTCATCGACCAGGTCTTCGATCTCTTCGATCGCCTCGGTGCCAGCGACGCGCAGCTGGACTTTCCCGTCGTCTACGCCTCCGCCCTGCAGGGCTATGCGGGCCTCGATGCCGACGTGCGCGAAGGGGACATGGGCTGCCTGTTCGAGACCATCGTCGAACGCGTGCCGCCGCCGGAGGTGGACGCCGACGGCCCGTTCCAGATGCAGGTGTCGTCGCTGGACTACAACAGCTTCCAGGGCCTGATCGGCATCGGCCGCATCACCCGCGGGAAGATCCGCACCAACACCCCGGTGAAGGTCGTCGACCGCGTGGGCCACGTGCGCCCCGGGCGCGTGCTGCAGATCATGGGCTTCCACGGCCTGCAGCGCATCGAGGTGCCGGAGGCCTCGGCCGGCGACATCATCACCTTCACCGGCATGGACGAGCTCTATATCTCCGACACCCTCTGCGATCCCGCAAAGGTCGAGGCCCTGCCGCCGTTGACCGTGGACGAGCCCACCGTCAGCATGACCTTCCAGGTGAATACCTCCACGTTCGCGGGGCGCGAGGGCAAGTTCGTGACCTCCCGGGTGCTGCGCGAGCGGCTGCTGGAGGAGTTGAAGCACAATGTTGCGCTGCGGGTGGAGGAGACCGCGGACGCGGACAAGTTCAAGGTCTCCGGACGCGGCGAACTGCACCTCGGCATCCTGATCGAGAACATGCGCCGGGAGGGCTACGAGCTCGGCGTGTCGCGTCCCGAGGTGGTGTTGCGGGAGATGGAGGGGGAGGCCTGCGAGCCCTACGAGCGCGTGGCCATCGACATCGAGGAGATCCACCAGGGCACGGTGATGGAGGCCCTGGGCATTCGCCGCGCCGAACTGCAGGACATGGTGCCGGACGGCAAGGGCCGGGTCCGGCTCGATTACATCATGCCCTCGCGCGGCCTGATCGGTTTCCAGACGGAATTCCTGACCGCGACCTCCGGCACCGGCATCATTCACCACGTGTTCGAGCACTACGGCCCGTTCAAGCCCGGCGCGATCGGCGCCCGCAGCAATGGCGTGCTGATCGCGAACGGCGCCGGGAAGGCGCTGGGCTATGCGCTGTTCAACCTGCAGGAACGCGGCAAGCTGTTCATCGGTCCCGGCGAAGAGGTCTACGAGGGCATGGTCATCGGCATCCACTCGCGTGACAACGACCTCGTGGTGAACCCGCTGAAGGCCAAGCAGCTCACCAACATCCGCGCGTCCGGTTCCGACGAGAACATCATCCTCACCCCGCCGATCAGGATGACGCTGGAGCAGGCGATCGAGTTCATCGACGACGACGAGCTGGTGGAGGTGACCCCGAAGGGCATCCGCATCCGCAAGAAGCTGCTGCTCGAGCACGAGCGCAAGAAGGCCTCGCGGGCCAGCGGCTGAGTCTGGGGAAGGGGACAGATTTCAAATCTGTCCCCGGGGTGGTGGGATATAGAACCACCGACAAGGTTCAAATCGCCGGAAGCGCGCGCTATCCTCAAGCCATCTGCCTAAGCCTCAGGGAAGGAGGCCAGCGATGCGCAGGGAAGCGGGACTTACCCTCGTCGAACTCCTCGTCACGATGGTCGTGGCCGCGGTACTGCTCGGTATCGGCGTGCCGGCCTTCGGCAGCCTGGTGCTGGACACCCGGCTGACCACCACGACCAACCGCCTGGTCGCGGCCCTGCATGCCACCCGCTCCGAGGCCGTCCGCCTTAACGCACGCGCGACCCTTTGCAAGAGCGGCGACGGCGTCCACTGCGTGGAGGACGGCGGCTGGGACCAGGGCTGGATCGTCTTTCTGGACACCGCCGGAGACGCGCTGCGCAGCGACGGCGATCCGCTCCTCGCCGCCGGTGATCCGGCCGTGGACGGCATCACCATCAGCGGCAATGCACCCGTGCAGCGCTACGTCTCCTACGTCGGGCTGGGGGCCACGCGGCGGGTCAGTGGCGCCCTGCAGATGGGTACGATCACCGTGTGCGCCGGAGACGCCGGACGCCAGATCGTGATCAGCCGGACGGGCCGGATCCGCGTGCAACAGGGAGGTTGCGCATGAGCCGCCGATGCGCGGGCTTCAGTCTGCTGGAGACGCTGATCGCGCTGCTGGTCCTCTCGATCGGCGCGCTGGGCAACGTCGCGTTGCAGCTGCATGCGTTGCAGGCCACCCACTCGGCCTATCAGCGCACGCTCGCGAGCCTGATCGCCGCCGATGCCGGTGAACGCCTCTGGCAGTCTGCAGCCGGGGGAGATACGGGACTCGGCTGGCTCGACGACTGGGTGCAGCGACGGGACTGCGCGCAGGCGGATCCGCACGTCTGCCTTCCGGAGCTCGAGGTGCGCATCAGTGGTGGCGGGACCGGACGGGTGATCTCGGTTTCCTGGGCCGAGGAGCGTTTCGCGGATGCGGAGCATGGCCGCGTGCAGCTGGACTACGCAATCCAGGTCCCGCAGGAGCCGACATCATGAGCCCGCAAAAGGGCCAGCGGGCCTTCTCCCTCGTCGAGCTGATGGTTGCGATGACCCTTGGCCTGCTCCTGATCGCGGGGGCGGTGAGCCTGTTCCTGAGCGTGCGGCAGCTGCAGGTCGAGCAGGAGCGGGTCGCGACGATGAAGGAGAACCTGCGCTTCGCAACCGATTTCATGGCACGGGACATCCGGGGAGCGGGCCTGCGCGAGGGTGGGGTGCTCGATCTCGCGGGGGCGCTCGAGCCTGATGACCCCGACAGTGAAACGCAGCAGGTCTTCACCGTGCGCAAGGCCGGCATGAATTGCCTGGGTGAGACCGGTCCCTGGGTCGCCAGCGTCTACAGCGTGCACGACAACCAGTTGCGCTGCGGGAACGACGCGTCGCCACCGCAGAACCAGCCGCTGGTCAGCGCCGTACGCTCGATGAGTGCCGTGGCCGTCGATGCCGAAGGCGAGCCGACCTGGGAGCAGCCGGTGGCGCTGCGCGTGGAGCTGGAGCTCGAGAGCCAGGCAGGTCAGCAGTTGCTGACCCACGAGGTGGAGTTCACGGTGAGTCTGCGCAACGCCGTGCTGGCTGAGCACTCGTCCCTCTGATGGGCCCGGGGATGCGCTTGGCTCAACGCGGTATCGCGCTGGCGGTGGTGCTGGTGCTGCTGGCCGTGGGTAGTCTGATCGCGGTGAC
>JAGTVE010000119.1 GCA_018224485.1 Thioalkalivibrio sp.
CGTTCAGCAGGATCTCCGAATCCGAGTCCGTGTTGATGTGCCGGCGGTCCGTGGCGAACAGGGCCTGGTTCAGCTCCCGGGCATTGATCAGGTTGCCGTTGTGGCCGAGGGTGATCCCGAACGGCGAGTTCACGTAGAAGGGCTGGGCCTCGGCGGAGCTGGCGGTGCCGGCCGTCGGGTAGCGCACGTGCCCGATGCCCATGTTTCCGACCAGGCTGCGCATGTGCTGGTCCTGGAAGACGTCCCGGACCAGGCCGTTGTCCTTGCGCAGGTGCAGGCGTCCCTGCGCATCCGACGTAACGATGCCCGCGGCATCCTGCCCCCGGTGCTGCAGAACCAGCATCGCGTCATAGAGCAGCTGATTGATGGCGGCGGTGCCAACGACACCTATGACTCCACACATGACGACTCCAATGGGCTGTGGATCCGGCCGCGGATCACACCTCTTCCTGCAGATCGCGCAGACGTTCCTGGAGTGTCTCTGGCAGCTGGCTCAACACCCATCCGACGAAGCGCTCGAATTGGGGCACCAGGCGGCTCTCCTGCCACCAGGATTCCTCCGGAATCAGCGTCAGCGACGCCAGAAAGACCAGCAGCGCGATGATCAGCACACCCCGCAGGAGCCCGAAGACGATACCGAGGGACCGGTCGGTACCGGTCAGGCCCGTGCCTCGAACCAGGCGGGTTGCGACGATACCGGCGATTCCGCCGATGATCAGGACCAGGATGAACAGGATTGCGAAGGCGATGCCAAGGCGCAGGGTCTCGTCACTGAAGGCCGCCGGGAGGTATTCCGCGGTGGCCCCGGCGAAGCGGATGCCGACCCAGATCGCCAAGACCCAGGTCGCGACCGAAAACACCTCGCGCACAAAGCCGCGATACAGGCTGATCAGGCCGGAGATGGCAATGATCGTGATGCATAGGAGGTCGATCCAGTTCACGTCATCCGAGTCCCGTAAACCCTGGCTGAAACCGGGCACCGTCCAGCCTGTTCCACACCGGGGGCGCGATCGCGCCCCCGCACGTCCCCGGCGGTAGACGGACCCCGATCACGGATGCGCCACCACGATCCCGGTGACATCCATCCTGCGCCGCAGGTCATCGCGTAACCGCAGGGCCTCGTCCCGCTCCGCCCGCGGGCCTGCCTTCACGCGCCAGACTTCGCGGCCATTGGCGGTCCCACGCTCCACGAAAGCGGTGAATCCGGCCTCGCGCAGGCGCTGGACCTGATCGCGGGCATTCGCCTCCCTGCCGAAGCTGCCCACCTGCACTGACCAGCCGACCCGGGGCCCCGCAGCCTCCGCCGTGGCAGCATCGCGGCCCCGGGCAGCGGGAACCGGGTCCGGCGGAGAGGCCTCCGACGATGGCGCCGCGGACGCCGCGTCGTCACCGTGATCACGTACCTGATCCGCCCGGAATTCGGGGGCGGGTGCCGGCGGCGTATGCGGCTCGACGAACACCGGGCGATCCGGGATCGGCCGTTCCAGATCCTGCATCGCCTCGTAACCGGCGCCGTCGAACAGCCACGGCAGAAAGAGCACGGCGAGAAAGATCAGGACGATCGCGCCCACCATCCGGTAGCGCACGGGCGGTTCAAGGGTCATGCGCCGCCGGGCTCGCCGGTCCCGGCGCTCGCTGACACGCGGGGTTCCGCTCTCCGCTGCGCGGCTCCGGGAATGGAAGACGGATTCATGGTCGGCAACGGATCACTCATCTCGGTTGGGACGGACGGGACGCCGGGCCTGGTCAGCTCGGTCAGGGCCGGCAAGGGGAGGAGTATAACGATCCGCGTAGGGATTTTCCGGCGTCGGGCTGATCCCTACCCGGGGCATCAGCCCGTCACCGCCTGCGGCGCGGCGGGGTCCAGGGATTCCAGCACGGCCTGCACTGTCATGAAGGATCCGAAGACGACCACACGCCCGCCGGGCCCGGCCGCGGCCGACGCCACGGCGATCGCCTCGACCGGATCCCCCGCCGCCACCACGCGCGACCCGGGCAGGCGCGCGAGCTCGGGCGACAGCGCACTCGCCGGTAGCGCGCGCGCCGCCGGGATGTCGATCGGGACCCAGACCTTTACCTGTCCCTGCAGCGCCGCGAAGATCGGGCCACGCTCCTTGTCGGCCATCACGGCCACGATCGCCGCGACCGCACCCGAAACGGGGTGGCCGGCAAGCCAGCCGGACAGTTCGCGCGCCGACTGCGGATTATGAGCGACGTCCAGCAACCACTCCGGGTTGCCCGGCAGGCGCTGCAGCCGGGCGGGCGGCGCTGCCGCCAATCCGGCGCGGACAATATCGGCTGTCAGCCGCCGCTGCAGCCCCAGCAGATGCAGCACCGCCAGCGCGGTCGCCGCGTTCCGTCCGCGCGCGCCCTCCAGCCGCTCGCGCTCGCCGGGATCCAGGCCGAGAGGGATCGTCGCATCCCCCCAGCACCAGAGCCCCCCGGCATCATCCGGTACCAGCCGGTAGTCCAGGCCCAGACGGGAGACCGTGGCACCAAGGCCGAACGCCGCGTCGAGCACGCTGGCGGGCGGGGTCTCCTCGCCCAGCGCCACCGGACGGCCCGCGCGCATGATCCCCGCCTTCTCCCGCCCGATCTGCTCGCGATCGTCGCCCAGCCACGCCTGGTGATCCAGGTCCACAGAGGTGATCGCGGCAACGTCGGCATCCCACAGGTTCACCGCGTCGAGGCGCCCGCCGAGCCCGACCTCCAGCACCTGAACATCCACCCCTCTCTCCCGGAACAGCCAGCCGGCGGCCAGGGTCCCGAATTCGAAATAGGTCAGCGGGCAGGTCCCGCGAGCCATGTCCACCGCCGCGAAGGCACGGCAGAGATCCGAGTCGGAGGCGGGGATCCCGTCAACGGCCACACGTTCGTTGTACCGCAGCAGGTGCGGCGAAGTGTACAGGCCGACCCGGAAGTCGAGCGCCTTCAGCAGCGCGGCGACCATGGTCGCCACGGTCCCCTTCCCGTTGGTGCCCCCGACGACGACGGTCACCGGCGCCCGCTCCCGCAACCCAAGGGCATCCGCGACCACCCTAACCCGATCGAGGCTCAGATCGATCTTGCGGGGATGCAGGGTCTCCTGCCAGTCGAGCCACTGCTGCAGGGTGTCGAAACGCATGTCCACGCGCTCAGCCCGATTGCGATCCGCCGGCCGCGCCTACGCGCGGACAGGGACCATCCGGGCGTGCCGGAAGCGGCTCAATGCTGACGACCTGGCGGACAATTCAGCCCGGTTCCCGACGGTCTTCCTGACCGGGCTGGGCGGCCGCTGCACCGACCGGTTCAGCGGCAGGGACACTGCCGTTCTCCTCGATCGCGTCCGTCACGTTGGCCGGCGGCATGTGGTGGGTCAGCATCGCCAACAGCGACGCCAGGCGGCGGCGCATGTCCCGCCGGTCGATGATCAGGTCCACGGCACCGTGCTCCAGCAGGAACTCGGAGCGCTGAAACCCCTCCGGCAGGGTCTCGCGCACCGTCTGCTGGATCACCCGCGGCCCCGCGAAGCCGATCAGCGCCTTGGGTTCAGCGACGTTGACGTCGCCCAGCATCGCGAGGCTGGCCGACACACCCCCCATGGTCGGGTCGGTCATCACCGAGACGAAGGGTATGCGCTCTTCCCGCAACCGGGCCAGCGCGGCGCTGGTCTTCGCCATCTGCATCAGCGAGAACAGCGCCTCCTGCATGCGCGCCCCGCCACTGGCGGAGAAGCACACCATGGGAATCCCCTCCTGCAGCGCCCGCTTCGCGCCCCGAACGAACCGCTCGCCCACGGCGGAACCCATGGATCCGCCCATGAAGAAGAAATCGAATGCGCCGGCGACGATCGGGGCACCCTCGAGTTCCCCTCGCATCACCACCAGCGCTTCCCTTTCGCCCGTCGCCTTCTGCGCGGTGGCCAGGCGGTCGCGGTACTTCTTGGTGTCGCGGAATTTCAGCACGTCGGAGGGCTCCACCGCCGCGCCGATCTCCTCCCGTGCGCCCTCGTCGAGGAAGATGTCGAGGCGCCGGCGCGCCCCCACGCGGCGGTGGTGTCCGCACTTCGGACAGACATCGAGGTGTCGCTCCAGTTCGGGGCGGTACAGCGTCGCGTCGCAGCCCTCGCAGCGCACCCACAGCCCCTCCGGTACCGTGCGTTTGCTGACGCTGTCGGTACGGATGCGCGATGGCATCAGCTTCTCGAACCAGCTCATGGGCGATTCCTGTTCTCCTGCGGTGGAATCCTGCGGATCAGACCGCGGCCGGTGCCGCTGTCCGCGAAGCGTCCATCGCCGTGCGCATTTCCCGCACCACCTCCGCGGCGGCGGTGCGGAACCGCTCTGGCGCCTCCGGGTGCTGTTCTGCGAGACGCACGATCGCACTGCCCACCACAACCGCATCGGCCACCTGCGCCACCGCAGCCGCGGTCGCCGCATCGCGAATGCCGAATCCGACTCCGAGCGGCAGATCGCTAATGGCGCGAATGGCGCCGAGCCGCGCACCGAGGGCGGCCGGGTCCAGGTTCTGGGAACCGGTCACGCCCTTGAGCGAGACATAATAGATGAAACCGCGGGCCGCAGCCGCCACGTGCCGCAGGCGAAACTCCGACGTGGTCGGAGCCACGAGGAAGATCGGGTCGAGCCCGGCCTGCTCCAGCAGGCCGGAAAGGTCGCCGCTTTCCTCCGGTGGCAGGTCCACCATCAGCACGCCGTCCACACCGACCTCGGCGGCCGCAGTCACGAAGACTTCGTGACCCATGCGCTCGACGGGATTCAGGTAGCCCATCAGCACGACGGGCGTGTCCGTGTCGGTCCGGCGGAACTCGCGCACCATCTCCAGCACGTCGCGCAGGCGCGTACCGTGGGCCAGCGCCCGTTCACAGGCCAGCTGGATCACGGGACCGTCCGCCATCGGGTCCGAGAAGGGGACGCCAAGCTCCAGCAGGTCGGCGCCAGCGGCCACCAGGTCGTGGAGCAGGGGCACGGTCACCTCCGGAGCCGGATCGCCCGCGGTCACGTAGGGGATCAGGGCGGCCCTTCCGCTCGCCCGGGTCTCTTCGAAGCGCCCGACGATCCGGCTCACAGCTCCATTCCCTCGAGGGCCGCGACCGTGTTGAGATCCTTGTCCCCACGGCCGGACAGGTTGATGATCAGGCTCTGGTCGGGCCGCATGCGCGGCGCGATGTCGATCACGTGCGCGATGGCGTGACTGGTCTCCAGCGCCGGGATGATGCCCTCGGTCCGCGTCATGCGGTGGAAGGCGCGCAGGGCCTGCTCGTCGGTCACCGACACGTAGGTGGCCCGGCCCAGGTCCTTCAGCCACGCGTGCTCGGGCCCGACGCCGGGGTAATCCAGCCCGGCCGAGATGGAATGGGTCGCAACAATCTGCCCGTCCTCGTCCTCCATCAGGTAGGTCCGGTTACCGTGGAGCACCCCGGGCTGCCCCGCGCACAGCGGTGCCGAGTGCCGCCCCGTGGCGATACCCTCGCCACCCGCCTCCACCCCGATCATCTCGACCGAGGGATCACCGAGGAAGGGGTGGAACAGGCCGATCGCGTTCGAACCCCCGCCGACACAGGCGACGAGTGCATCCGGCAGACGCCCGGTCATCTCCAGATGCTGCGCACGCGCCTCGCGACCGATCACGGACTGAAAGTCCCGCACCATCGCCGGATAGGGATGTGGTCCGGCGACCGTGCCGATGATGTAGAAGGTGTTATCGACGTTGGTCACCCAGTCCCGCATCGCCTCGTTCAACGCGTCCTTCAGCGTGCGCGAACCGGACTTGACCGCCACCACGTCGGCACCGAGCAGACGCATGCGGTAGACGTTGGGAGACTGGCGCTGAATGTCCTCGGCACCCATGTAGACCACGCACTCGAGCCCGAGCCGCGCGGCAACCGTGGCCGTGGCCACGCCATGCTGGCCGGCGCCCGTCTCGGCGATGATCCGGGTCTTGCCGAGGCGCTGGGCGAGCAGCGCCTGGCCGATGGTGTTGTTCACCTTGTGCGCCCCGGTGTGATCCAGGTCTTCCCGCTTCAGGTAGACCTGGGCCCCGCCCAGTTCCCGCGACAGGCGCTCGGCATGATAGAGGGGGCTCGGGCGACCGACGAACTGCTTGAGATCGGTATCCAGTTCCGCGAGGAACTCCGGGTCCTGCATGTACTTCTCGTAGACGGCCTGGAGTTCGTCCAGCGCGCCCATCAGCGTCTCCGCAACGAAACGCCCGCCGTAGGGCCCGAAGTGCCCCCGCATGTCCGGAAATGCGGCCCAGTCCACTGCCTCTCTCACTTCATTCACGTTCCACCTGCCTCACCATGTTCAAGAATTCCCGCACCAGCTGCGGATCCTTTTGCCCCGGCGCCGCCTCGACGCCGGAACTGACGTCGACTCCAAAGGGCCGGGTCACTGCCAGCGCCTCGGCGACATTGCCCGGGTCGAGTCCGCCGGCCAGGAGCCAGGGCCGTTCGAGCGTTCCAGGTATCCGGCTCCAGTCGAAACGTTCGCCGGAGCCCCCCATCTTGCCGCCAGCATGGCTGTCGAGCAGAAAACCCCGCGCCGAGGGGTGGGCTTCCATTTCGCGGCGGGGATCCGTCGCATCGCCCATCGCGATCGCCTTCAGATAACGCAGGCCGAAGCGCTCGCAGAACCGGGCCTCCTCGCGACCGTGAAACTGCAGCAGGTCGAGGGGACAGCCCCGCAATACCCGTTCGACGTCCTCGGGCGCAGGGTCAACGAACAACCCGACCGCCGACACGAAGGGCGGCAGCGCGGCGGCGATCGCCGCTCCCTGCTCGACGCTCACCGCCCGACGG
Source organism: Thioalkalivibrio sp. (assembly GCA_018224485.1). Lineage (GTDB taxonomy): Bacteria > Pseudomonadota > Gammaproteobacteria > Ectothiorhodospirales > Ectothiorhodospiraceae > Thioalkalivibrio. Next base: position 6,797 of record JAGTVE010000119.1, read on the forward strand.
CTGCGTGGATGAAACACCAGGCCGATGGCATCGGCCCCGGCGCCGGCAGCCACCACCGCCTGGCGGGGATCGGTGAGGCCGCAGATCTTGACACGGTAGCGCATGATAGCTACCGAGAATACCAGAACGCCTCTCGCATCGCGGTGAAGAACCGTTCCGAGTGGACCACTACGGGGTGAGCGGGACAATGTCCTGCACGGGGGCCCGCGGCAGCCCGAAGCCCGGGTCGTAGTCGACGCCGACGAGGTAGAGGCCGCCGGCCGGCGCAGTAATTCCCGACGCCCGGCGGTCGCGCGCCTCCATCACCTCGTGGATCCATTCGGCGTCGCGCTTGCCCTGTCCGATGGGCAGGAGCACCCCGGCGATATTCCGGACCATATGATGCAGGAAG
>JAGTVE010000120.1 GCA_018224485.1 Thioalkalivibrio sp.
ACTCGTAACCCGCCCTGCTCACGATCGACCCCGGTAACCATGTGGCGGCAAGTGTAGTGCGAAGCTTGAGGTCTACACTTGCCACCTCGGGCCGGAGGGCACGATGGGCTGTCCGGCCCGGGCGCTTGATGCGGTCGGGGTCCGGGCGGCGACTGCCCGAGGGGTGCAGTCCTGAATAAGTGCGCCCGGTGCCCTTTCCCGTGTTCCGGGGCAGGCACCCGGGCGACCCGTCGGTACTCGGCCTATTGTTCGGTAGGCTCGTCATCCATCAGGCGATCCCAGGCCGCGGTGGCCTCGGACCAGGCCGCTTCCGCGGCTTCACGCGCGTCGGACCCGGCCTCTCCTGCATATTCCCGAGCGGCTTCCCAGGCCTCGCGGGCGTCCTCCCGGGCGTCCGCCGCAGCATCCCGGGCAGCCTCCGCCGCCTCCCCACCTTCCTCGCGTCCGACACGCAGGGCCTCCTCGGTCTGCTCCTGCGCCTGTTCAGCGAGCTGCTGCGCGCGATCCCAGAGCTCCGCCGCCGCAGTACCCTCTTCGGGCGCGGCGGTTTCTCCAGTGGGTGGCAGTTCTTGATCCGGTGGCAGTTCGCCCTCGCGCATCGCTTCCGACGACCGGTCCTCGGCAGGGGGCGCCTCGGTCTCGGGAGGCGGCGTCGGGCTGACCTGCGGTGGCGGTTCGACCTCCTCCGGAGCGGTGGGCTCGGGCACTTCGGTGTCGCTGGGCTGGCAGCCCGCAAGCAGCAGCCCCAGGGTGATTCCAAACAGCAGCATGTAGCGCATATCGTCTTCCTCCTGTTGGCAAATAGCCGGATTGGCCGGAAATTCATGATACGCCCGTTTGGATGGAGTGAAAGGTGCTGCCGGTGAGGCGCATCCACGTCGGGTTTGACCGAACCCGGGCGAAGACATGCCGGATAGGTCCAGGCCGCCGCCGCGTCCAACGCACCCAGCGGTCTTTGTCTCAGGACTTCATGCAAATGCGTGGCTTCTGCCATCATGACGCGGTCGCTTCCGCGCGAAGCGAACCTCATCTTCCCCTCTGGGAGCACATGCGATGAATAAAACCCTCAATCCGAATCCGACCTCCGTGGAACCCGCGGTCCTGTCCCTTGACGGGAACGAGCACACCCTGCCGGTCGTGGAAGGCAGCGAAGGCGAGCGCGGAATCGATATCAGCCGGCTGCGCGCCGAGACCGGACACATCACGCTGGATCCCGGCTACGGGAATACCGGGAGCTGCACCAGCGCGATCACCTTCATCGATGGCGACGCAGGCATCCTCCGTTACCGGGGGATTCCGATCGAGCAGTTCGTGGACAGCCCGACCTTCATCGAGGTCGCATGGCTGCTGATCTTCGGCCATCTGCCGAGCGAGACCGAGTACCAGGACTTTTCCGAGGACCTGACGCGCTTCGCACACATCGACGAGAGCATGAAGCACCAGTTCGAGGGCTTCCCGCGCTCGGCGCCGCCAATGGCGACCCTCTCGGCCATGATCAACGCCCTGTCCTGCTATCACCTGGATCTGCACGAGCTCGAGGACGAGGGCGAGCTGCGGCATGCGGCCGCACGCCTGATCAGCAAGATCCGCACGATTGCCGCCTATGCCTTCCGGCACTCGCGCGGGCTTCCGTATGTCTACCCCGACCCCGGCCTGCGCTATGTGCCCAACCTGCTGCACATGATGTTCTCACAGCCCTACAGTCAGTACGTCTGTCCGATTCTGGTGCGCAAGGCCTTCAATCTCATCCTGATCCTGCACGCGGACCACGAACAGAACTGTTCGACCTCGACGGTCCGCATGGTGGGCTCGAGCGGCGCCAACCTGTTTGCATCCTGTGCCGCGGGCGTCTCCGCGCTCTGGGGACCGTTGCACGGTGGCGCCAATGTCGCGGTGCTGAACATGCTGGAGCAGATCCACCGGGGCAACATCACGCCCGAGGAGTACCTGCGACTGGCCAAGGACAAGGACAGCAACGTGCGGCTGATGGGTTTTGGCCATCGCGTGTACAAGAACTTCGACCCGCGCGCCCAGATGCTGCAGAAGGTGGCAGAGGAGCTGCTGCCGCAGATCTCGGGAGATGACCCGCTGCTGAAGATCGCCCGCCGACTGGAGGAGATCGCGCTGTCCGATCCCTATTTCGTCGAGCGCAAGCTGTACCCGAACGTGGACTTCTACAGTGGCATCCTGCTGCGCGCGATGGGGATTCCGACCAACATGTTCACGGTGATCTTCGCGATCGGCCGGCTGCCCGGCTGGATCGCCCACTGGTGGGAGCAGAGTCAGACGCCGGGTGGCCGCATCGCCCGTCCCCGGCAGATCTACACCGGGAACGGACTGACCGACTATCTACCGATGGAGCGCCGCCCCTGACGCTGACTCTCATGGCGCACGGCCACCCCCGCGGATGAAATCTCCCTCCCCCGCGTGCGGGGACAAATCCGCCGGGAGCGGATTTCGAACCGCCGCAGGCGGGCCCGAAGGGCGGAGGGCAGGATGCCCGGAGTAACGGTTGGGGTGGGGGTGCGGCGTCGGATCCGGCCCTCACCCCCGGCCCCTCTCCCGCAAGCAGGAGAGGGGAGAATTCCACGACTTTCACGCTAACTCGTAGGAGCGGCCTCCGGCCGCGATCGGCCGGCGAGGCCTAGCCCCGGGAGCATCGCGACCAGAGGTCGCTCCCACGGGCCCTTGGCTGGGCCA
>JAGTVE010000121.1 GCA_018224485.1 Thioalkalivibrio sp.
ACGGGGCTCAGCGGGGGAGGTCGGAGTGCCCCATCAGGAACTCGTCGACGGAGTGGGCGCACTGCCGTCCTTCGCGAATCGCCCAGACCACCAGTGACTGCCCGCGGCGCATGTCCCCGGCGGCAAACAGTCCGTCGACATTGGTGTGGTAGGCCCGCGGCCCCTCGGTCGCGCCCTTTACGTTGCCGCGCGGATCCAGTTCCAGCCTCTCCGCGTCCCGCAATTCCGCGATCATGCCCTCGTGTACCGGATGCACGAAGCCCATGGCGAGCAGGACCAGGTCGGCCCGCATTTCACCCTCGCTGCCCGGCACCTCGGACATCTGCCAGCGTCCCTGCTCGTCGCGGTCCCAACGGGCCAGCACGTATTTCAGCGCGCGGACGTTGCCCTTGCCGTCGTCGACGAAGCCCTTGGTCGCGACGTTCCACATGCGTTCGCAACCCTCTTCCTGGGAACTCGAGGTGCGCAGCCGGTTGGGCCACTCGGGCCAGGTAAGGCCCTTGTCCTCCTTCTCCGGCGGCTTGTCGAGGATCTCGATCTGGGTCACGGAGGCGGCGCCGTGGCGGTTGGAGGTGCCGATGCAGTCGGACCCGGTATCCCCGCCACCGATGACGACCACGTGCTTGCCGTTGGCGTTGATGAATTCCTCATCGGGGACAGACAGCCCCTGCACGCGCCGGCTGTTGCGCGTGAGAAAGTCCATTGCATAGTGAACCCCGTTCAGTTCACGACCGGTGACGGGGAGATCGCGCGGCCACTCCGCGCCGCCCGCCAGGACCACCGCGTCATACTCCTCGCGCAGCCTGGACATCGGGATGTCGATGCCGATGTGCGAATTGGTGTGGAACTCTACCCCCTCGGTTCGCATCTGCGCCATGCGCCGGTCGATCAGTTCCTTCCCCAGCTTGAAATCCGGGATTCCGTAGCGCAGCAGGCCGCCGATCCGATCGGCCTTCTCGAACATCGCGACCTGGTGGCCGGCGCGCGCGAGCTGCTGGGCGCAGGCGAGCCCGGCGGGGCCGGAGCCGATGATCGCCACATTCTTGCCGGTGCGCCGCTGCGCGACCTGAGGCTTGATCCAGTTCTCGCGCCAGGCCCGGTCGACGATGGCGCACTCAATGGTCTTGATGCTCACCGGGGCGTCATCGATATTCAGCGTGCAGGCGGACTCGCACGGGGCCGGGCAGATACGCCCGGTGAACTCGGGGAAATTGTTTGTCGAGTGCAGGGTCTCGATCGCCTCGCGCCACTCGCCCCGATAGACCAGGTCATTCCATTCCGGGATCAGGTTGTCCACCGGGCAGCCCTGGTGGCAGTAGGGAATGCCGCAGTCCATGCAGCGCGCCCCCTGTTCACTGACGTCCGATTCCGGTAGCGGAATCACGAACTCCCTGTAGTGTACGACCCGATCGGCGACAGGCTCGTAGCGCCGGTCACGGCGTTCGATCTCCATGAATCCGGTTGGCTTACCCATGTGCTGCGGTCTCCTTCGAGGGCTGGGCGGGCTTGGCGACCCGGTGCGGAACGGGTGGCCGGCTCTTCTTTGCCTGCATCTGCTCGAGTGCACGGCGGTAATCGAGCGGCATCACCTTGACGAAGCGCGAGAACTGGTTGTCCCAGTCCGCGAGAATGTTGCGCGCGACATCGGAGTTGGTGTAGTGGAGGTGGCGTTCTATCAAGGTCCGCAGACGCTGCTTGTCGTTTCGGGTCATGTCCCGGGTCAGGTCGACCAGGCCCGGCGTCTCCATGTCGCCGCCCTGGTGATCCAGCGCCTCCAGGGCATCGTCCTCGTCCGCGATGGGCTGCAGTTCGACCATCGCCATGTTGCAGCGGCGTTCGAAGCTGCCGTCGCCGTCGAAGACATAGGCCACGCCTCCGGACATGCCGGCGGCGAAGTTGCGTCCGGTGGGACCAAGGCAGACCATCACGCCGCCGGTCATGTACTCGCAGCCGTGATCGCCGACACCCTCGACAACCGCGATTGCCCCGGAGTTGCGCACGCAGAACCGCTCGCCGGCGACGCCGCGGAAGAAACATTCGCCGCTGATCGCCCCGTAGAGCACGGTGTTGCCAACGATGATGTTCTCCTCGGCCCGGGCGATCCCCGCGTTCGCCGGGGGGTAGATGATCAAGCGACCGCCGGACAGTCCCTTGCCGACATAGTCGTTGGCATCGCCCTCGAGCTCTACGGTCACGCCCTTCGCGAGCCATGCGCCCCAGGACTGGCCGCCGGTACCCTTGGCCTTGATGTAGATGGTGTCGTCAGGCAACCCGGCATGGCCATAGCGTTCGGCCACACGACCGGACAGCATCGTGCCGAAGGTTCTATGGTAGTTCTTGACCGGCGTCTCGATCCGGACCGGTTCGCCCCGTTCCAGCGCCGGGGCGGCCTGCCGGATCAGCTCCTGGTCGAGGGCCTGATCCAGATGGTGGTCCTGCTCCTCGCGCTGGTAGAGCGCAACATCGGGCGTCACCTTCGGCTTCTCGAGGATGCGCGAGAAGTCGAGGCCGTGGGCCTTCCAGTGCGCGATGGCCTTGCGCATCTCCAGCCGGTCGGACTGCCCGATCATCTCTTGCACGGTCCGGAAGCCGAGTTGCGCCATGTACCTGCGGACCTCTTCGGCGACGAAGAAGAAGTAATTGATCACATGTTCAGGCTTTCCGGTGAAGCGCTTGCGCAGCTCCGGGTCCTGGGTCGCCACCCCGACCGGGCAGGTATTCAGGTGACACTTGCGCATCATGATGCAGCCTTCGACGATCAGCGGCGCGGTCGCGAAGCCGAACTCGTCCGCCCCGAGCAACGCGCCAACCACCACGTCCCGTCCGGTGCGCATGCCGCCGTCCACCTGCACCGCGATCCGGCCGCGCAGGCGGTTCAGCACCAGCGTCTGGTGGGTCTCGGCGAGACCGATCTCCCACGGGCTCCCTGCGTGCTTGATCGAGGTCAGCGGGCTCGCCCCGGTGCCGCCATCGTAGCCGGCGATCGTCACGTGGTCGGCGTGGGCCTTGGAGACGCCGGCAGCGACGGTGCCGACGCCGATCTCGGAGACCAGCTTCACCGAGATCCGCGCGCGCGGATTAACGTTCTTCAAGTCGTGGATCAGCTGCGCGAGATCCTCGATCGAGTAGATGTCATGGTGCGGCGGCGGCGAGATCAGCCCCACGCCCGGCGTCGAGTGGCGCACACGCGCGATCTGGGCGTTGACCTTGTGGCCGGGCAGCTGTCCACCCTCACCAGGCTTCGCGCCCTGCGCGATCTTGATCTGGATGTCGTCGGCATTGACCAGGTACTCGGTGGTCACGCCGAAGCGGCCGGATGCGACCTGCTTGATCGCGGAGCGCGCGGGATTGGGGGAACCGTCGGGCAGCGGAAGGAAGCGTTCAGCCTCCTCACCGCCCTCGCCGGTGTTGGACTTGCCCCCGATCGCGTTCATCGCCCTGGCCAGCGTGGAATGGGCCTCGTGGGAGATGGCCCCGAAGGACATCGCGC
>JAGTVE010000122.1 GCA_018224485.1 Thioalkalivibrio sp.
CGACCCCCCAGCGGGGGAGGGTTGGGGAGGGGGCGCACTGCGGTTCACCCCCCCCCGCGCTGCGCCCTCACCCCCGGCCCCTCTCCCGCCCGCGGGAGAGGGTTGGGGAGGGGGCCCGCCCCTCGATCACTGCGGCGATCTCCACCACTCGGCGCTCGACTTCGGCCGCGTCTCCGCGCGTCTCCACGTTTAGGCGCAGCAGCGGCTCCGTGTTCGAGCCGCGCAGGTTGAACCGCCACTCCGGAAACTCGAGGCTGATACCGTCGGTTCGGTCCACCCCGGGATTCTCCCGCTCATAGTACGCCAGCACCCGCTCGATCACCGGGGCCACCGCGGGGACCCGGTAGTTGATCTCCCCACTGCAGGGATAGGCGGCCATGCGCGCGTCCACCAGGTCCGCGAGCGGGCGCCCGCTGCGGCTGATCAGCTCGGCGATCAGCAGCCACGGGATCATGCCGCTGTCGCAATAGGCGAAGTCGCGGAAGTAGTGATGGGCGCTCATCTCGCCGCCGTAGACCGCGTCCTCCGAGCGCAGACGCTCCTTCATGAAGGCGTGGCCGGTCTTCGACTGCACCGGCACGCCGCCCGCGGCATGCACCTGTTCGATGGTGTTCCAGGTCAGCCGCGGATCGTGCAGGATCCTGGATCCCGGGTGCTTGGCCAGCATCATCTCGGCCAATAGCCCGACGAGGTAGTAGCCCTCGATGAAGCGCCCGCCGGCGTCGAAGAGAAAGCAGCGGTCGAAGTCGCCGTCCCAGGCGATGCCGAAGTCGGCGCCGTGCTCGAGCACTGCCGCCGCGGTGGCGGCCCGCCGCTCCCGCAGCAGGGGGTTGGGCACGCCGTTTGGAAAGTTGCCGTCCGGCTGCTCGTTGATCAGCACGAACTCGAGCGGCGCCAGACGTTCCGCCAGTCGCTTCATCACCGGCCCGGCCGCACCGTTCCCCGGATCCGCGACGATCTTCAGCCGCCCGAGCGCGGCATGGTCGACGTAACCGAGCAGGTGTTCGATGTAGGCGGTCTTGTCCTCATCAACGTGGACCCGACCGACCGCCGCGTTCGGCTCCGGGCCGCCGCTCGTCGGGTCCGTCCACCGCGGCAGACTGCCCGAGTCGATCCGTTCCCGGATGCCGAAAAGGCCGCTGTCCCCGCTGATCGGCCGGGCGCCGGCCCGCACCAGCTTCATGCCGTTGTAGCCCTTCGGGTTGTGGCTGGCCGTCACCATGATCCCGCCGTCCGCACCATGGTGCACCGTGCCGAAATAGACCTCCTCGGTACCGCACAGGCCGATGTCGACCACCTCCGCGCCGCTGCCGGTCAGGCCGCGAATCAGCGCATCCGCCAGCATCGGGCTCTCCAGCCGCATGTCGCGCCCGACCACCACGCGACGCGCGCCCATCTCGGCGACGAAGGCGCGCCCGATGGCACATGCCAGGGCCGCGTCGAGCTGCTCCGGGACCTTGCCGCGGATGTCGTAGGCCATGAAGCAGGAGAGATCGGGCATCCGTGGTTCCGGTCCGAGTGAGTTGCGAGGGATTCGGCCGGACTCAGCGGCCGACGCCGTAATAGACGAACCCGCCCGCGGCCATGTTCTCCGGCGGGTACTGGTTGCGGCCGTCGAAGATCACCGGATCCGGGCGCATCAGGCGGCGCATCGCATCGAAGTCGGGGTGACGGAAGGGCTTCCACTCGGTCACCAGCGCGAGCGCGTCGACATTCTCCAGGGCGTCGTACTGGTGATTCACCAGCGTCAGCCGCCCATCCTCGAACCACTCGCCCGGCAGTTCCTTGCGCGCCACCTCCATCGCCACCGGGTCGTAGGCGCGAACCCGGGCGCCGGCGTCGAGCAACTGGCGCAGCAGCACCGTCGACGGGGCCTCGCGCATGTCGTCGGTGCCCGGCTTGAAGGCCAGCCCCCACACACCGAAGGTGCGATCGGAGAGCTGCGGGCCATAGTGCGCGGTGATCTTGCCAAACAGGTACCCCTTCTGCTCGTCGTTTCGCCCCTCCACCGCCTCCAGGAGCCGTGGCTGGAAGTCGTAGTCTGCGGACATGCGGATCAGCGCCTTCACGTCCTTCGGGAAGCAGGAGCCGCCGTAGCCGCAGCCGGGATAGATGAAGGAGTAGCCGATGCGGCTGTCCGATCCGATGCCGACGCGCACGTTCTCCACGTCGACGTTCATGCGATCGCAGAGGTTCGCGACCTCGTTCATGAAGGAGATCTTGGTCGCCAGCATCGCGTTGGCAACGTACTTGGTCATCTCGGCGTCGCGCACGCCCATCACCAGCAGGCGCTCATGGCTGCGGCGGGTGAAATCGGCATAGAGCTCGCGCATCACGTCGATCGCGCGTTCGCTCTCAGCGCCGACCACGATGCGATCCGGCTTCATGAAGTCGCTGATCGCGGCGCCTTCCTTCAGGAATTCCGGGTTGGACACGACATCGAATTCGACGCCCATCCCGCGCCGGTCCAGCTCTTCCTGAATCACCGCGCGCACCCGGTCGGCGGTGCCCACCGGCACGGTGGACTTGTCCACCACCACCCCGTAGCGGTCGAGGTGCCGTCCAATCTCGCGCGCAACGGCCAGCACGTATTGGAGGTCGGCCGAACCGTCCTCGCCGGGCGGGGTGCCCACCGCGATGAAGTAGATGTCCGAGCCCTGCATCGCCTCGGGCAGCGAGGTGGTGAAGTCCAGCCGCTTCTCGC
>JAGTVE010000123.1 GCA_018224485.1 Thioalkalivibrio sp.
GAACGTTAGCCCCGGCCACCGATCCCGTCAACCGAGTCGCGGCGCTGGCGAGCGAGGGCGGAAAAACCAGCAGAAAGGCCGCGCCCCACCTTGCGCCAGTTCGACTGGCAGCATCGCCCGGCCCCGAAGCCGCGTCAGCCCAAGCGCCCCTCGAAATCAACGGAACGGCGACATCGGCATCAGGCTCTCGGGCCGCGTGAACTTGTTGATGTCCACCGACATGCGGTGCATCGTGCCTGTCATTGCCGCCATCGACTGATTCATCTGCGACATCGACTCGTTCATCGTCCCGATGTTGCCCGCCATCCCGCGGATATTGAATGCCAGGTCGTTCATGTTATCGCTCATGCTGCGCACGTCGGCTCCCATCGCCTCCATCCCGACACGCACCCGCTCGAAGTCGGAGGACATCCCCGCCTGACCCTCGACCATGCTCTCCGCCATCACCTCCATGCGGCCCGCCATGAAGGTCATGTCCTCGGCCATCGTGGACACGTCGAGACCCATCTGCGTGACCGCCTTCGTCATCGTGCTCATGTCCCGGCCCATGTTGAACATGAACAGCCCCATCCCGATGAAGGCCAGACCGACCCCGACCAGCAGGATGCCCACTCCGGTGATTCTTGCGGCGGCAGCCATCCTCGGTCCGGGCGTGGGCCCGGTCTTCTGGTCGGACATCGTCCTCTCCTCGGGAATCTGAGTGAACCTGAGAAATGTGGCGTTCGTTGCCGTTCCAGAGTGTAGTCCAGTTCAGGGCGAAGAACGCCCTGACGTGCCCTGCGGCCGTCTGTCCGGATGCGGCCGAAAGCGGTGCCCGGTTGAACTCGCGGCGCGGCTCCGGATCAGCGAGACTCCCTCGCTTACTCGCGTCCTGTCCCGGGGATGGCCGCTCGCCCGATGACCGATCTGCTCTGGCAATACACGCTGGTCTTTCTCGCCGCGGCCACGCCCTGGCTCGAGATCATGATCGTGATCCCGGTGGCGGTCGGTGCCGGACTCTCGCCGGTGCCGGTCACGATCGTCAGCTTCATCGGGAATGCGCTTCCGGTGTTCTGGATCATCGCGCTGTTCCGACGCTGGGAACGGCGCCGTGGACCGGTCCGGCGGCGCTGGGGACCAAGGGCTCAACGGGTTTGGGATCGCTATGGACTGCCCGGCATCGCCCTTGCGGGGCCGGCGCTCACCGGCATTCACCTGGCTGCGGTGATGGCACTGGTACTGCGGGCGGACCGTCGTCTGACCGCACTGTGGATGACCCTCAGCCTCGCCCTCTGGTCCCTGGTCACCGTGCTGGCCACGGTCGCCGGGTTCGAGGGCCTGCGTTGGCTCTTCGGGGATCACTGAGCTACCCTCCCGGAGGCGTCGATTCGCCTGATGGCCCGCATGTTGCAGATCCGGTGGACATGAAGGAGGCCGAGAATCCCCGCGGCCGCGCACTGCAGCACGATGGTGCATTCGCCGCACCACCCCTGTGCCGCATGCACCATACAAGGTCACATATCCAAGCGCCGTGAACCGGCCGTCCGCACGGCGCGCATCACGTCAATCGCCATACTCCCGGAAGTTCCCGGAACGAGGTTACCCATGAATCGACCCGAAGTGCAGAACGCCGAACTGCGTGCCTGGGTGGACGAGATCGCCACGCTGTGTGAACCGGACACGGTCTACTGGTGCGACGGCTCCCAGGAAGAATACGACCGACTGACTGCCGAGCTCGTCGAGGCCGGCACCTTCCGGTCGCTGGACCTGGCGAAGTGGCCGGGCTGCTTCGCGGCCCGCAGCGACCCCAGCGACGTCGCCCGGGTGGAGGACCGCACCTACGTCTGCAGCGTGAACAAGAAGGATGCCGGTCCCACCAACAACTGGGTGGACCCGCGCGAGATGAAGCAGACAATCAAGGGTCTGTTCGCGGGCTGCATGCGTGGCCGTACGCTTTACGTGATCCCGTTCAGCATGGGACCGCTGGGTTCGCCGATCGCCCAGATTGGTGTGGAGCTCACGGACTCGCCCTACGTGGTGGTGAACATGCGCATCATGACGCGCATGGGCACAAAGGTGCTGGACGTGCTGGGCAACGGTTCGTTCGTGAAATGCCTGCACAGCGTCGGGGCGCCGCTGGAAGAGGGGCAGGAGGACGTGCCCTGGCCCTGCAATCCCGACGTCAAGTACATCGTCCACTACCCCGAGGAGAAGAGCATCGCCTCCTACGGGAGCGGTTACGGCGGCAACGCGCTGCTCGGCAAGAAGTGCTTCGCACTGCGTATCGCCTCGACCATGGCCCGCAATGAAGGCTGGCTCGCGGAGCACATGCTGATTCTCGGTGCGGAGTCACCGGAGGGGCAGCGCACCTACATCGCCGCGGCCTTCCCGAGCGCCTGCGGCAAGACCAACCTGGCGATGCTGGTGCCGCCGGAGCCCTTCCGCAAGGACGGCTGGAAGATCACCACCGTCGGCGACGACATTGCCTGGATCAAGCCGGGACCGGACGGCCGCCTGCACGCGATCAACCCGGAGTCGGGCTTCTTCGGCGTCGCCCCCGGTACCAACGAGAGCACCAATCCCGCGGCGATGGCCACGATCCGCAGCAACACGATCTTCACCAACGTGGCCCAGACCAAGGACGGCGACATCTGGTGGGAGGGCCTAAGCGAGACGCCACCGGGCGAGCTGACCGACTGGCGCGGCGAGCCCTGGGATCCGAACAGCGGCAAGCCGGCCGCCCACCCGAATGCGCGGTTCACCGCGCCCGCCTCGCAGTGTCCGTCGATCGACCCGGCCTGGGAGGACCCGGCGGGCGTGCCGATCCATGCCTTCGTCTTCGGCGGCCGCCGCAGCACCACCGTGCCGCTGGTGGTCCAGGCCTTCAACTGGAACTTCGGCGTATACATGGCCGCCACGATGGGTTCCGAGACCACCGCCGCCGCCTTCGGCGAGCAGGGCAAGGTGCGGCGCGACCCCTTCGCGATGCTGCCCTTCTGCGGCTATCACATGGCGGACTACTTCAACCACTGGCTCCAGATCGGCCGCGAGCTGGCGCACCCGCCGAAGATCTTCGGCGTGAACTGGTTCCGCCGGGACGCCGAGGGCCGCTTTCTGTGGCCGGGATTTGGCGAGAACATGCGGGTGCTGAAGTGGGTGATCGACCGCGTGCA
>JAGTVE010000124.1 GCA_018224485.1 Thioalkalivibrio sp.
CTGTTCGCGCTGGTCGTGGTCCCGGCGCAGACGGCGCTGGGCCTTGGCCTCGCCGTGCTGCTGGACCGCCCCCTGCGCGGCCGCACCGTGTTCCGCACGCTGTTCTTCCTGCCGGTGGTCTTCCCGCTCTCGCTGATCGCCGTGGTCTGGGTCCTGATCTTCGCCCCCGGTCCGGACGGGCTGCTGAATGCCGCGCTCGGCGTGCTGAGCCTCGGCCTCTGGGAGCCGCGCGACTTCCTGAACGACCCATACTGGGCGCTGCCCGCGGTGATGCTGACCTCGATCTGGCAGGGTGTCGGCTTCCAGATGATCGTATTGCTGGCCGGCCTGCAGGCGATCCCGCGCCAGCTCTACGAGGCGGCGGCGGTCGATGGCGCGGGCCGCTGGCGGCAGTTCCTGCACGTCACCCTCCCCGGCCTGCGCAATCCGCTGATCTTCGTGGTGATCGTGACCACCATCCTCTCCTTCCGCGTGTTCGACCAGGTCCGGATCATGACCCGCGGCGGCCCGCAGAACGCATCGAACACCGTGATCCACGAGATGGTGCGCACCGCCTTCGACCAGGGGCACGTGGCGATGGGCGCGGCGATGAGCGTGGTCTTCTTCGTGGTGATCCTCGGGATCGCGCTGGCCCAGCGCCGATTACTGCGCCAGCGGGGGGAGGTCTCGTGAGCCGCACCCCCACCCGGCTGCGCGCAGTGCTGGCCTACGCATTGCTGCTGGCCTTCACCCTGGTCTTCATCGCGCCGGTGCTGTTCATGGTCGTCGGGAGCCTGAAACCGGACGCCCTGGTGCTGGCCGAGGCCGGCTCGCTGCGCGCGTTTCTCCCCGACTCGGTCAACCCGGACAACTACCGGGCGGTATTCGAGCGCGTGCCCTTCGGCGCCTACCTGCTCAGCTCGCTGATCGTGAACGGTCTGATCGTCGGGCTTGGCCTGCTGGTGAACGCGTTCGCAGGCTATGCGCTGGCACGCCTGCGCTGGTGGGGGCGGGGGGCGATGTTGGCGCTGGTCCTCGCGGTGCTGGTGATCCCCTTCGAGGCCATCGCGATTCCGCTGTTCTACCAGCTCTCGTGGCTCGGCTGGCGCGACGACTGGCTGGTGCAGGCGATCCCCTTCGTCGCCAACCCGCTCGCGATCTTCCTGTTCTACAGCTTCTTTCTCGGCCTGCCGCGGGAACTGGAAGAGGCCGCGCGGGTGGACGGCGCCGGCGTGCTGCGCACCTTCTTCCTGATCGTGCTGCCGAACGCGAAGGCGGCCTTCGCCAGCGTGGCGATCGTGCTGTTCCTGTTCCACTGGGGGATGTACCTGTGGCCACTGCTGATGACCACGTCGGAAGGCGTCCGCCCGCTGCCGCTCGGCATCGCGAACTTCTACACCCTGCCGCCGCTGCAGTGGGGCGATATCATGGCCTTTGGCGTGTTGATGGTGCTGCCGGTGCTGATCCTGTTCGTGGTCTTCCAGCGCTGGTTCGTCCGCGGGGTCGCCTCCACCGGGGTGAAGGGCTGAACCGATGCCGGACCCGCGAGAGGAACGGAGCGATTGATGGCGGATGTCGAATTCAGGGCCGTTCGCAAGGCCTTCGGCGAGCACACGGTGATCCCCGGGCTGGACCTCACCGTGCACGACGGCGAGCTGCTGGTGCTGCTCGGGCCATCGGGCTGCGGCAAGTCCACGCTGCTGCGCCTGCTCGCGGGGCTGGAACAGGCCACCGATGGGGAGATCCGAATCGACGGACGCCCGGTCGATGCCCTGGGCCCGCGCGCGCGCAACATCGCGATGGTCTTCCAGAACTACGCGCTCTACCCGCACCTGACGGTACGCGGCAACCTGGAGTTTCCGCTGCGCATGCGCGGGATGGGCCGCGCCGAGCGCGAACGACGCATGCTCGAGGCGGCCCGGGCGCTGGGGCTCGAACCCCTGCTCGGGAAACGGCCGGCGGAGCTCTCCGGCGGACAGCGGCAGCGCGTCGCAATGGGCCGCGCGATCGTGCGCGAGCCGGACGTCTTCCTGATGGACGAGCCGCTGTCCAATCTCGACGCCCGCCTGCGCGTGCAGATCCGTGCCGAGATCGGCGCGCTGCAGCGCCGTCTCGGGGTGACCACGCTCTACGTGACCCACGACCAGATCGAGGCGATGACCCTCGGCGATCGGGTGGCGGTGATGCGCGACGGCGTGATCCAGCAACTCGGTCGGCCGGTGGAACTCTATCAGCGGCCCGCCAATCTCTTCGTCGCCGGCTTTCTCGGCAATCCCCCGATGAACCTCCTGGAACCGGCCTTTGAATGGCGTGACGGCGCGCGGCAGGCCCGCCTTGGCGGAACCTGGGTCCGGTTGGCCGGCGGGATCCCCGACCAGGCTCGCTTTGCGGGGATCAGGCCCGAGTGCTTCAGGGTCGGCGCGAGCGGGAGCTCCGGCGACGGGCGGCAGGACCGGCTGGCGATCCAGGGCTCGGTGGATTCGGTGGAGGTGCTGGGCCACGAGCGCATCGCGTACTGCCGTGCGTCGGAACCGGTGGTCGAGCTGACGGATGGCCCGGGACCTTGGCGATCGGCTGAAGGCCTGCTCGCGGCACGTCTGATAGGTAGCGGTGTGCTCGAGCGGGGTGAATCCGTCACCCTGACCGCCCCCGCCGCGGAGATCCACTGGTTCGACGAAGACGGCAACGCGATTCCCACCGATCTGGGGTGAGCGGTGCATTGACAGGATTCGGAAGACCTCTCTGCGGACCGTCTTGTTCGCGCCCCATCCAGGCAAAAGCCCTGTGATCCGAGGCTGTTGCCCGACTACACTCAGGCCAACGCGAATGCCGTCATCAGCCGAGGCCTTTGCGGCGGCCGAGTTCAATGAAGGACGAGGAATGGCCCCGGATCCGCTGACGCGATACACGCTTACTGCGCGCCCATCAATATCAACGGACCGGGGGCGTCATGGCTGGAATGGGTGGTCATCCTTGACCAGGGCCCAGGTCTGGAATCAGTTGACGATATCAGGTGCCGCGAAGTCTTCCTCATCCTGGAGCGAGATGACCTCGACGATGCGCTGTTCCTGCCCCAGTTGCTCGATCATGATCGAGACCTGACCCCTCTCCGCTTCCCGGATGTGAAGGCAAACAAGGTCCTCGATCCGAAGACTCTCTCCAACAAAACAGTTGAAACTACACATTTTTTTGATCCCCCTGTCATGGTTAAAGGGCCCTTGACACGGTGAAGTCCTCTCGCAAAACGAAGGCGGGAGTACAACGCCAAGCGGTGATTTTCTCAGCACCCCCGGCAATCTGATCGCGCATCCCGCACACGACTCACCGCGACCGGACCTTCCAAGGCCGGCCGTTAGGGCAGGATGCGATTCAGAATCTCGGGGCTGTAGAACCACCCGAATCATCGGGCGGGACAATTTCGACCGGGATCTTTTCGTTTTCGGTCCACTCGATCGCGAGCCAGACCTGATCCTCTTCGCCTTCCCTTACAATGCTGCGGACGTGAAGGCGGGCAACATCCCCGATACGAAGGCTTTCCCCTACAAGACAATTGAAGACGGACATTCGTGACCTCCTTTTCGTGGCAAAGAAACGTCCTTATGGCTGTCGTGAATCGCGCCCGAAAAACAGGCGCAACCCAAGGATGCCAACCCCACCTTTTGCAAGTCAACACTGCCCTGCGGCCAATTTTCGATCCAACCACCGTAAAACATTCTGCAAAACATGCACGCAACCCGTTGAAACCATACGAAAACCCATGAATTACCCCGGGGTCGGACCAGGCCAAATACTTGAAAACACCCCGGAACCTGTCGAAAAATTCGTTCGAAACGGCCTTATCGGGCCATTTTTGACCGAAAAAATCTGCTCCAAGGAGGGAGTCCATGCCCCGCGCAAGCCGCCATTTCCTGCCCGGACACGTCTGGCACATCACCCACCGCTGCCACGAACGCGCGTTTCTGCTGCGCTTCGCACGCGACCGCCGCTTCTGGCGGGCCCGACTCTACGAGGCCTACAGGCGCCACGGGTTGTGCGTGCTGAACTACATCGTGACCCGCAACCACGTCCACCTCCTCGTACGCGACGGCGGTGTTGGCGAGATCGCCCGGTCCATTCAGCTGATCGCGGGCCGCACCGGCCAGGCCTTCAACCGGCGCAAGCAGCGCAAGGGAGCGTTCTGGGAGGATCGCTATCACGCTACGGCGGTGGAGAGCGGCGAGCACCTGGCCCGCTGCCTGGTCTACATCGATCTGAACATGGTGCGCGCGGGCGCGGTCAGTCACCCGCGGGAATGGGAGTCCGGTGGCTACCGCGAGATCCAGTCACCGCCGAGCCGCTACCAGGTGCTGGATCTCGAAGCCCTGGCCGATGCGCTGGGCCTGAGCAGCGTGGAACAACTGCAGGACTGCCATCGGCGCTGGGTGGACGACGCACTCGACTCGGGCGCCGTCACCCGCGACGACCGGTGGACGCGCAGCCTGGCGGTGGGCAGCGAGCCCTTCGTGCAGCGCATTCAGCAGGAGATGGGCCTTGAGGCCCGGTTCCGCGCGATCGAATCGGACGGCGTGGCCGCCTGTCTCCGGGAGCCGGCCGCGGCTTATGAGGCCATTTTTGAGCCTGAAAAGGGCCCTTTAACGGGGTTTTGGGGCTCCAAATGACCGTTTATCCGATCCGAATCAGATACTTGGCTTGGTCCGACCCCGGAAGGACGGACCTTCAGTCCGAAAAGCCCCAGGCGACGAAATGGGGGTTTGCGAAATCCGGCTTACCGTAGGTCAGCGGCTCGCCGTCGACGCGGGTGATCCGCCCGCCGGCGGCGGCCAGTACGGCGTGGCCGGCGGCGATGTCCCATTCCATCGTGCGGCCCAGGCGCGGGTAGAGGTCGGCCTCGCCGGCCGCGACCAGGCACACCTTCAGCGACGAGCCGGCGCTGCGCAGCTCGGCTATGCGACGCCCCTGCAGGAAGCCCTCCAGCGCCGAGGGGTCGCCGTGCGAGCGGCTCGCGACCACGGTCAGACCCTCTTCGGGTGGCTCGCGAACCGAGATCGCACGGCGCACCCCCTCCTCCTCGGTGAAGGCCGCCGCCCCCACCGCACCGGCGAAGACGCGGTCCAGCGCCGGGGCGAAGACCACGCCGAGCACCGGCTGCCCCTGCTCGATCAGCCCGATGTTCACTGTGAACTCGCCGTTGCGGCTGATGAACTCCCGGGTGCCGTCGAGCGGGTCCACCAGCCAGAAGCGTTCGCCGACGGCCGGAATCCGCCCGGCCGCGACGGCCTCCTCCGCGATCACCGGGATCTCCGGCGTCAGCTCCGCGAGCGCCGGCAGGATCAGCGCCTCGGCCCGCTCGTCGGCCTCGGTAACCGGCGACGCGTCCTCCTTCCCGCGCACCTCGAAGTCGGTCCGGTAGATGTCCATGATCAACGCGCCCGCGCGGCGGGCGACGGGCAGCAGCTGTTCGACGAGTTCGAGCCGGTTCTGGGGATCAGGCATGGTGTGGTTCCGGTCAGCAGTGGATGGGGGGTCGGTCAGGCCTGGGGGAGGCGCCCGCGTGCACGCAGCGCGTCGATCACGTGATCCGCGGCCTCCTCGGCCGTCAGGACCGAGGTGTCGATGATCAGCTCCGGAGTCTCCGGGATCTCGTACGGCGAATCGATCCCGGTGAAGTTCTTCAGTTCGCCGCGCCGCGCCTTCCTGTAGAGGCCCTTGGGGTCGCGCTGCTCCGCGATGTCGAGTGGCACATCGACGAAGACCTCGAGGAATTCCCCATCGGTCAACAGGTCGCGCGCCATCTGCCGCTCGGTGCGAAACGGCGAGATGAAGGCCGTGAGCACGATCAGGCCGGCATCGACCATCAGCTTCGCGACCTCGCCGACCCGCCGGATGTTCTCCACCCGATCGACCTCGGTGAAACCGAGGTCACGGTTGAGTCCGTGTCGCACGTTGTCCCCGTCGAGCAGGTAGGTGTGGTGTCCCAGGCGATAGAGCTGCTGCTCGACGCGGTTGGCGATGGTCGACTTCCCCGACCCCGACAGCCCGGTGAACCACAGCACGCAGGGATGCTGCGTCTTCTGCGACGAGCGCGCGGTCTTGTCGATGTCGACGTGCTGGATGTGGATGTTCTCCGCGCGGCGCAGCGCGAAGTGCAGCAGCCCCAGACCCAGGGCCTCCCCGGAATCGCGGTCGTAGATCGTCACCAGGCCGGTGGACGGATTCTCAGCGTGGGCGTCGAAGGCCACCGGCCGGTTCAGGCTGACGTTGCATACGGCAGCCCCGTCGGCCCGCAGCTGGTTGGCCGCCAGCTGCTCCTCGGTGCCGACGGCCAGCTCGTACTTCATGTCGGTGACGACGAGGTCGGCGGTCTGTGCCCCGATCCGCGCCCGGTACCGGCGCGAGGGAAACAAGGGTTCCGGGTGCAGCCAGATCACCGTGGCCTCGAACTGATCCGCCACGGATGCGGGGGACTCCACGGTCGAGACCACCGAACCGTCCGCAATGCCGATGGGGCCCGCGAGCGTCAGTTCCACCCGCTCCCTCGGCCCCGCCTCCGCCGCCTCGCCCGCTTGCGTACCGATCGCGATCACGCGGGTCTCCTTGCCCATCGGCTGGATCCGGACCCGCTCCCCTGACCTCACGCGCCCGCTGACCACGGTACCCGAGGCCACGGTCGTCTCGTCCTCCTGTCGCGCCGACTCCACCGGAAGCCGGAACGGGAGCCTTGCCGCACCTTCGGTAGAGGTCGCAACACCCTCCAGGAAGGCAGCCAGGGCC